>JAGLBW010000170.1 GCA_023146545.1 Cocleimonas sp. | reverse complement strand
GAAATGCATTTTTTACCCGATGTTTATGTTCCGTGTGATCTTTGTCAGTGCCAGCGTTATAATCGAGAGACCTTAAGTATTAACTACAAAGGTAAAAATATTCATAAGGTACTTCAGATGACGGTAGAAGAAGCCGTCACCTTTTTTAGCGCGATTCCCAGTATTCGACATAAATTACAAACCTTGATGGATGTTGGGTTGTCTTACCTTACGCTTGGTCAAAATGCTACCACCTTGTCAGGCGGTGAGGCGCAACGGATTAAACTCGCGAAAGAATTATCCAAACGTGGCACAGGAAAAACATTATTTATCCTTGATGAACCAACGACGGGTCTCCACTTTCATGATATTGATGTGCTTTTAAAAGTACTTCACCGCTTAAGAGATGAAGGCAATACCGTGATTGTGATTGAGCATAATTTAGATGTGATTAAAACGGCCGATTGGATTATTGATCTTGGTCCCGAAGGGGGAAACCGAGGGGGAAAAGTTATTGCGACAGGCACACCAAAACAAGTGGCTAATATAAAAGGATCATTTACAGGGAAGTATTTAAAGCCCCTGTTGATTTAGTCGGAAAAGAGGTCAATATGAAACAAAAACAGCGTGGCGCTAAACTATTTATTGCTATTTTTATCCTATCAACCGTCTCCGTTTTCTTTGACAATCAAATCGCCATTGATCCTGTCGTAGAACGGACTCAGCTACCGCAAGAGACTATTGCATCATCCGTTAATCCACAGAAAGAGAAAGAAGAGCTGACCGTTGATGTGATAGCGACAAATCAAGTGCTAACAGCGCCTTACCGTGATGAACGACCTGCTTGGGAGGCTTTGATTTTTGGTGAAGACAAAGACGCTGAAGTCGATCAAACCGAAGAAATTATTGCGCTACCTGACGAAGAACCTACCATTGTCAACGGTGGAAAAACGGTTAAAACCGTTAATGATCGTTTTATTTTAGGGGCAGCGACGCAGTTTGGGGTGACGAACAGTTATGATGGTGCGTATAAAAAATTAGCTTATCCTAATGGTGATGTGGATGTGTCAACAGGCGTGTGTACGGATGTTATTATTCGTGCTTTTCGAGCGGTGGATATTGATCTACAAAAAGAAATTCATAAGGATATGAAACGTCATTTTAGAAAATACCCCAAAAAATGGGGACTAAAATCAACCGATAGAAATATAGATCATCGCCGTGTACCTAATATGGAACGCTATTTTACCCGCAAAGGTTATCAAGTCCCCATTGGCAAAGGGTATCACTTTAATAATTATTTACCGGGTGATTTAGTGGTGTGGCGTATTAATGGTGATTTAACCCATATTGGTATTGTTTCAGACCAAAAAGTACCTGAAAGCACCCGTCATTATATTATTCATAATCCCTTTCAAGGCGTAGAGATTAGTGACTGGTTAACTGAATTTAAAATTATTAATCACTTTCGAGTCTTTGGTGATCAAAAAAGCTAAGGCGTTGCTTGTTGTTTTGAGCGCGTAAGACGTTATTAAAGGTAATCAATACTGATACTTTTGGAATCATTTCCTCTTTTGGACTAGGCATCGGGTGTGCCATCAGCCTTGACTCATTGTTGTTGTGTGATGGCTGGAGTTTCTGCGCTTGATACAGCCTGCTATCTCTCTATTTTAATCTATTTCTAATCAACGCTATCCTTTGTAGTCGGATGAAATAACACTATTTATCCTTAATAGAAGGCTGATATGCCCGTTTGTTCTATTAATCAATCCTTTTGTAATGTGAACTCTTTACCTTTTTTTGCATCCAAAAAGGGTTATAACAAGCAGTGTAAGGGGGGATGCTCTGTTCAGGGTCGCTGTTTTATAACACTATCATCTCTGATCCAATCTGAAAAAGCGAGGGGGCTTACTATTATGAAAAATATTATTTTATCAACTGATGGAACAGGTAATTCAGGTGGAAATAATCACAATACCAACGTATGGCGTTTGCATACTGCGGTTGATCACCAGTCCAATAAAAATAAACAAATTACTTCCTATCATGATGGTGTCGGTAGCCAAGACAATAAATGGCTGAAATTGGTGGGGGGTGTCTTTGGGTGGGGGTTGGCGTGTACCGTAAAAGAGCTGTATATTTTTTTAGTGAATACCTACGAACCTGATGATGGTCTTTATTTGTTTGGGTTTAGTCGGGGTGCTTATGCGGTGAGATTACTGGCGTGTATGATTGTCTCCTATGGTATTTTGGATAAAAAGAACTACAGCTCTGACCTTGATTTAGAGCATGATGTGGATCGTCTTTACAGTGCTTTTCAAAAAGATTTAAAAGCGATTAAAAATAATCATAACAAGCGGATGAAACCCACTTATAATGCACAAAAAGAACTTGAAGTTAATGTCTATACCAACATCAGAATACGTTTTATGGGGGTTTGGGATACGGTTGATGCTTATGGTATTCCTAGTGATTTTTGGGTGAAATCTATACTGGTTCGTTGTTTTAGTTCGTTGCTATATATTTCTTTCCGAGATGATGACAATAGCTTAAGTGAATCAATCGACTGTGCGTGTCACGCCTTATCGATTGATGATCAGCGTAGAACATTTGATCCTGTTTTATGGTGTGAAGAGAAAGAGACGGATGATCATTTACGAATTAATCAAGTTTGGTTTGCAGGAATGCATGCCAATGTTGGCGGTGGTTATGCTAAACAAGGCTTAGCATGGAATACCTTAGAATGGATGATGTTAGAAGCCGAAAAAGCAGGGCTTCGTTTTGTTAAAGAGGATATCAGACAGTTTACTGAAAATAAAAATGTACACGATAAAATGTACGACTCCCGTTCAGGTATGGGAATACTGTACTCCTTTCAACCCCGTAATATCAGTAAATTGTGGGCAGATGATGTGAGCCTCGACAGCAAGCCAAAGATTCATATCAGCGTGTTTGAACGTATAGCGCTCAGAACAGAGCGTTATGCACCCCATAACTTTCCCGTTGATTTTGTGATTGTACCGCGCCAATCACCTCGCAAGCGTGCGGGTGTTCAATATAACGAAAAACAAACGAAAGCATTACAGCAACAGGTTTCCCGAGAGCTAAAGCAACATCAACAGGATATAAAACACCTGAGCGGATTTTCAGCGACAGTACATCATAAGTTATCCTACTTTTTGTTGGGAGGGTTGCTGGTGATTTTAGTTTTCGTTATTTATTTTTTTGAAGGTCTTTTTGACATTGGAGCGTGTATGCTATTGTTTTCCGCTAGTTATTGGTTCTTTCTGGTTCATTTTGCTAAGCGTAATAAAAAGAAAATCTATGAAAAGGACACCATGTTGTGGCGTAAAATTTCATCTGATCCTGTTTGGGATTTTTTGAAACCATAGTCTAAGCTTTCTGTAGTGTAGGATGCTGAGGAACGAAGCGCATCAGTACACTCTACGAGAATACGACAATATTTTTTTGAAATTATTGGTCTGAAAAATTAGAGGCGTTAGGCATTGGTGTCGTTTGATAAACCGCCGTCAATGCTGAAGAAGAGGGTGATGATATTTTGATAGTCCGTGGTTTATTCATGGTGTCGCTTTTATTATAGCTACAAGCTGTCAGCAACAAGCATAAAGCAATCAGTGCTAGGATGAGGTTTAATTTTCTGGTTGAAGGTAATAACATCAGTACATCGCATTGGGTGAGGGGGCTGTTTTTCATGGTTCTTCCTTTGACACTAAAGCAAGTCTTTGATTATACAAATTACACCTCATTCTTTAAAGGTTTATTGTTATATGTAAATCAATTTTGGTAACAAAAACAGTCTTTTGTATGATCATCAACCATTCCTGTTGCCTGCATTAAAGCATAACAAATAGTTGTACCAATAAATTTAAAACCACGTTGTTTCAAATCTTTACTCAGTGCATCAGAAATACTGCTGTGTGTTGGTACATCCGTGCTTAACTCCCAATGATTAACCAACGGTTTATTGTCAACAAACTGCCAAATATAGTGATCAAAGCGACCAAATGCCTGTTGTATCGTTATAAAGCTTTGGGCATTGGTTACGGTAGCCTTTACCTTTAATTTATTGCGTACAATCGCAGGGTTTTTAATGAGTGTTGCAATTTTTTCTGCATTATATTGAGCCACTTTTTCTACATCAAAATGATCAAAAGCCTGTTGGTAACCGATCCGCTTATTCAGAATAGTTGACCAACTTAATCCTGCTTGAGCACCTTCAAGCGTTATAAACTCAAACCAAACGCGATCATCATGAACAGGGATTCCCCACTCATTATCGTGATAGCGTTGCTCAATTTCACTGGCATGTTCTGCCCACTCGCAACGTTGCATTGTTTCTCCTTATACTGTTCTATTTATTTAAAAAAAGATCATCTTTTTAATGAAATCATACGTTATGATCTCTACCTTAAGGAATATTAAGAGAGATAACATGAGAAAAACAGACGTTGGACAAAAAATGTTAACCTTTTCAGGTGAAGCAACCTCTAATAGCATTTTTAATCTTTCCGACTACAAGGGTAAATCCAATCTAGTCCTTTATTTTTACCCCAAAGACAGCACACCGGGTTGCACCACAGAAGGACAAAATTTTCGGGATTTATACAGTGAATTTCAAGCGTTAGATACTGAGATTGTTGGTGTTTCGCGTGACACCATGAAGCGTCATGAAAATTTTAAAGTAAAACAAAACTTTCCCTTCGAATTGATTTCAGATGAATCAGGTGACGTGTGTGAATTATTCGGAGTATGGCAATTAAAGAAAAATTACGGAAAAGAATATATGGGTATTGTTCGTAGTACCTTTTTGATTGATAAAAACGGTATCTTACGCAACGAATGGTTAAACCTACGGGTTAAGAACCACGTTAGCAACGTCTTAGATGCCGTTAAAGCACTCTAATACGCCTACATTAAATTTCCAATGGTGCTTCATAGGATGTTCTGAGAAAGGAAGCATATCAGCATTGCTAATGAAGGCGTTTCCAACATCAACACATCTTATGACATTATTTATCTGAAAAACGATAAAAAGCACATCAGAAAAAAGGAGTTAAACAATGAATGTACACGTTATCGGACAAACAGAATTACGTCTCACTCGTTTTGATCAAGAAGATTTTGAAATTATACTAGAAAACAAAATGCAACGTCTCAGTGCTTTAGCGATGTTTGTTACCTCACTAGGGCGTTGCACTTTTGCCGTCTTAGATCACTACGCTTTACGAATGGACGTTGAAATCGAAAACATCGTCACAAAACTAACATGGGAATTTGCACACGGCCCCACCCGTTTTGATGTCATTAATATGGATATCTACTGGCCTGAACTTCCCGAAAAACGCGTAAAATCGGTAGCGCGTGCCGCCCATAAATGCACCATACACACCACCATTCACGATTGTGTCAATATTAATATTAATGTCTTTAATCACGCTGAAAGCAATGATTAATAATGACTAATATAGAAAACACGGCACTGTATGCTGGGGTTGATTTTGGTACATCAGGGTGTCGTTTATCATTGATTGATCATCAAGCAAATCAAGTCTACAGCCAAAAAACAGCCTATGATATGAGCGTGCCACAATCGCCCCGCATTTGGTGGCACGCCTTATCCGTCTTATTGTTAGCGTGTCCTCGCGTCTTTAAACAGCGCTTAGAAGCGATTGCAATTGATGGGACATCAGGCACACTATTACTGATTGATCATCAAGGTGAACCCAGTTCGCCAACCTTAATGTATAACGATACCCGTGCAACGGCAGAAGCACACCAAATTGCACAAGTTGCCCCCTTAGACAGTGGTGCTCAAGGCGGCAGTAGTGGTCTAGCGCGATTGATGTGGTTATTAAAAAACACACCGTCTCCACAACCCCATCATAGCGTCGTCCATCAAGCCGATTGGGTGATGGGAAAACTATCAGGACATTTCGGACACAGTGACGAAAATAATTGCTTAAAGCTCGGTTATGATCTAATAAAACAACAATGGCCTGATTGGTTTCACGAACTCGCCATTCCTATGCACTTATTACCTAAAGTACACCCTCCCAGCACCGCTATTGCAACGCTTGATCATCGTGTTGCTCAATGCTTTGGTTTACCACTTAACGTAAAGGTTGTCACAGGAACCACCGATAGCATCGCCGCCTTTATTGCCACAGGAGCTAATAAAATAGGCGAAGCCGTCACCTCATTAGGAAGCACTTTAGCGATTAAATTCATTTCTGACGTTCCTATTTTTTCTGCAACCTACGGTATTTATAGTCACCGTTTAGGTAAGCATTGGTTAGTTGGGGGCGCATCCAATAGCGGCGGTGCCGTGTTATTAAAATACTTTAACACCCAACAATTAAACGCAATGACCCCGCAATTACAAGCCGACCAACCCACAGGCTTAAGCTACTATCCGTTAACCTGCACAGGTGAACGCTTTCCCTTTGCTGACCCACACAAAAAAGCCATCTTAACGCCTCGACCTGTGGATGATGTGACGTATTTCCAAGCCATGCTCGAAGGAATTGCCGACATAGAATACCAAGCATATCAACGTTTAATAGCGCTAGGAGCTGCCCCCTTAACAAAAGTTTATACCATGGGAGGCGGTAGTCAAAATAGCGCATGGACACAAATACGACAGCAAAAACTACAGGTTAACATCATCACACCACCGCACAGCGAAGCCGCTTACGGTAGTGCACTACTAGCACAATCTCTAAAATAGTCTAACTAAAACTAAAAAAATAAAGGATCAACACCATGTTTGTAAATTTTGCATCAGGTATCAGCTATCTTTTTAAAGGCTTATCACTGATCACTGAAAAAGGGATTCGTCCCTTTGTCGTCATTCCCTTACTGATTAATATTGGCGTATTTTCATTAGCGATCTGGATAGCAAACAGCCAATTTACACTATTAATGAACCAACTCTTAGGGTGGTTGCCCAGTTGGTTATCATGGATCGAGTGGTTACTTTGGCCTTTATTTGCCCTCCTTATTTTCACTGCTATTTATTATGTGTTTACCCTTATTGCCAATTTAATAGCCTCCCCTTTTAATGCCTTATTATCGGAACGGGTTGAACAGCATTTAAACGGTATTCCCTTGCCACCCTTTAAAGGCTATGCCGCTATGGTCAAATTGATTGGCAAAACCATTGTCAGCGAATTTCAAAAAATTATTTACATGCTGAAATGGTTATTACCCTTAATTGTGCTGAGCTTTATCCCTGTTTTAAACCTAGCGTCACCGTTTGCATGGGCTTTATTTGGAGCATGGATGATGGCATTACAATACACCGATTACCCAATGGGAAATCATGAGTTATTCATAAAAGACGAGCTGATCTTATTAAGACAGCATCGTCTGAGCGCATTAGGTTTTGGTGCAATGGTTACCGTAATGACCCTGATACCGTTTATAAACTTCTTTGCTATGCCCGCCGCTGTTGCAGGTGGAACCGCGTTTTGGGTTGACAAGTTATCCAAAACATAAGCCATGAAATCCTGTTTAGAACACTAAGGCACAGAGTCGTTATTTAGTCAGGTGATCGATCAGTAAACAACGCCTCCAAGCCTAAAGCGTTCACCATGAGAGTGATACCTTGGATTCTTTGGCATCTTTGTTTCGAGATGTCCAGTTTATCCCTTCTCTTACAGCCGTTCTCAATTTGACTTTCAGTCAAAACTACTCGCGTAAATGACCATCGCGCAGGTAAAACAAAGCAATACCTGTAGCGTAAATACAGTTTTTCACGGATACCTGCAAACTTGAATTATGTTGTGCAACGTGGTTATGAATGGAAAACCAAACCAGTAAAAGTTAACATTAGTTGTGCAAATGCTAAAGGACGTTTTGACTTCGGAGTTCCACCGCTAATGCATACCAGTAATCGGCTAGGCGGCTGAGTGACGTAGGAAACGATCACGGCTTTATCACAAAAAAGCAGAGTATGAATTATATTATAATTCAATAGTTTGTTGTGACCAGCACATCATCAACATTGGATTGATGGATAAAGTGATTTTAGTTTGACTCGTGTCTCCTCAGTTGTAAAACGCCAATTTCTATTTCTGCCCTATTCAACCAGCTACCCTGCTTAGGGATATAGTGAAATGGCATGGTTGAGCGTTTTAATGGTCGGATGAGTGAGGTCGTGAAGCAAACTGTTTTTAACTCTGCTAACGAATGAGTCACGACAATGATAGGCTATTTAACGATCTATAATTATCATATTCCTCAACGTAATATTGATCACTTAACACCCATACAAAAATTCAAGGAAGGGTATAAAAAGAAACCAGAACGATTCAAAAAGAACATTTATGATCTATTGGGACTTGACAGTTAGATGGGTTATTTTATAACCGTATTCTTAGTAAATCTCAAAATCAAATAACCAATCACTCCTGATAAAAATGACCCCAAAAGAATAGCTAACTTGTCCGTGTAATGATAAATCTGTGTATCATTGTACGCTAATGAATCAACAAATAAACTCATAGTAAAACCAATACCTGTCAAAATAGAAACCCCATACAATTGCTTCCAATTACTACCCGCAGGCAAGCTGGCAAGTCCTATTTTTATTGCTAACCAACTAAACCCAAAGACTCCGAGTTGTTTACCGATAAATAAACCTAGCATAATACCTATAGGAACAGGATTAAGCATTTCTTCCAATGAAATTCCTCTTAGATCAACACCGGCATTAACAAAGGCAAATAAAGGTAAAATCATAAAGGCAACCCAGTAATGAAGATCATGCTCCATTTCTTTGCTTAATGAGAATTTTTTACCCTCTTTATTTTTAGACATTAAAGGGATCATAAACGCTAATGCCACACCTGCTAAGGTAGCATGAACCCCCGATTTTAGAACGCTCACCCACAACACAATACCTATCAAAATATAAGCAGCTTTACTAGAAACCCCTAACCTATTCATAGTGAATAAGATAGCTAGAGCAATAGAAGAAATCATAATAGAAATTGTAGAAAGTTCAGCCGTATAAAAGAGAGCAATAATAACAATAGCACCTAAATCATCAATGATGGCTAGTGCCAGTAGAAATATTTTTAACGAAACCGGAACTCTTTTACCCAGAAGTGATAAAACACCTAATGCAAAAGCAATATCTGTAGCGGTCGGTATTGCCCAACCTTTCATTGAAAAGGAATCACCTTGATTAAAAATGATAAATACGAAGGCGGGAACAACCATACCTCCGATTGCTGCAATACCTGGCAATGCAATTTGGCTTACTGAAGAAAGATGCCCTTCAAGTACCTCTCTTTTAACTTCAAGACCGATGAAAAAGAAAAAAACAGCCATCAATCCATCATTAACCCAAAGTAGCAAAGGTTTAGCTATTTTCAGTTCACCAAACCTTATTTCAACATGCGTATGTAAGAAACTATTGTAAATTTCAGACAACCCACTGTTTTGTAAAAACAATGCAATAATAGTTGCAAAAATCAGCAAGATACCCGCAGATGATTCTCTTTTCATAAATGTATCAATTGTAGTTATCATTTTATCTGTTTTTATCGCCTTTTTTGTGATTAATAATTTCAAAATAAGAGGTGATTATAGAATCATTCAGCACATGCGTAATGATATCCATTGTATAAATGTTAGCCTTTAAAATTTATCGGTGTCCTAATTATTCTGTAGCCCGTATGAAGTGTAACGTAATGCGGGAAGATGGTGCATTACGTAAATATCCATATAAAACAACATAGTATTTATCATTTTGTGAAAGCATAGTTTCCCCGTATTCCGCAAAGCTCCATACGGCTACGTCACTAAATTTTTTTAAAAAAGAGTTTATGATTTATTGGGACTTGATATTTATAAGCTCATACTTGATTAATACCTTTTTTGTAAGCTTACTTATTTCTTCTTGTGCATCTATTGTAACCTTTACTAAACTGGGTATATTAAATTTTTTTCTTTTTAATGCCTTTGATAATTTTCCACGTATGATTCCACCATCATCAGGAATGAATGCAAAGAAATCATTTTCTGTATTGATGCCAACAAGCTCTCCGTTGTAATCAAAATTATTTTTATCCTCTGTTTTATGCTCCTGAAGTTTATCTAATGATGCAGTAAGACAGTTAAAAAAAGATTCAGCATCATTGTATAAACCATGTTTATTTGTCCATCGAACATTAATTTCAAAAGAATTTTTTACAAGGTTTTTAATAAATATTGTAAATCTAACTTTTGTTAAATTATTATATTTTTGTAAGTTATCAACAATGCCATTTGGATTATTAGTGTAGTGAAGCATCTCAATAAATTGTTTACAGTAAAGTTCTGTTTCATCTTTTTCTATTAATTCTTCAGGCCCTGATACCATTCTTATCGTAAATGGCTTTAACTTTGTACTAGAGTAAAACAAATTGCTTTTTCTTCTTGTTTCTTCACATACATTGTTTTTTTTACTTTTACTGCCTAATGCCAACGCATGTATTACTTTTTGAAATGAATCTAAAATTTCACCCAATTGACCACAGTTTATATTATCTGTGTTGTTAGCATTAAAAATAGTAAGATCAAATATTTCATTTTTATTTTCTTTTGCCTTT
This sequence comes from Cocleimonas sp., assembly GCA_023146545.1. Taxonomy (GTDB): domain Bacteria; phylum Pseudomonadota; class Gammaproteobacteria; order Thiotrichales; family Thiotrichaceae; genus JAGLBW01. Next base: position 2,942 of record JAGLBW010000170.1, on the reverse strand, counting down.
AATATGAAATGTTTTTTTGGAGGAAAGTTTTTATTTTTAGGAAAATTATCTATTGGGTAGTTTTTTTCAAAATAACTATTATTATCAGCATCTTCTGAACGTTGTTCCCGCATAACAATTCCCCTTTGTTTTGTCAATGAGCTTAATTTTAAACCAATGCTGACTATAATACACACAAAACTATAATTTAATGCATATTTATATCCGTCCCATAGGTGAATATTTTACCGTTCCCAATACTGATACGGGTATAAAAGCCGCATTGAAGCGCATTGAAGCGCATCGAAAAGCAGGAAGTAACCCGTGTTATTATCGAAGCAACAGGGCGTTTAGAATGACCTTTCGCCTGTGCTGTTACTGATGCAGGATTACCGCTTGTCATTGCTAACCCTTTACACGTTCATCAGTTTGCTTTATCCACAGGAACGTTAGCTAAAACGGATAAGCTGGATGCAAAAATGATCGCACATTATGGCGAAGCATTACAACCAAGATTAACCACCATAAAACCAGAAAATACAAGAACTATCAGTTACTTGCTGATCATAAGAGCGAAACTTCTTGAGAGGCGAACAATGGAAAAAAACCGTTTAAGCATTATGCCAAAACAGTTAGACCCAGAGATAAAACGGCATATAAAATATCTGCAAAAGACGATGGAAAAGTACTCGCCTACACCTTGATTAGTGAGTGACCTGAGCTAGGGCAACTCAACCGAAAAGAAATGGCAGCTCTGGTCGGTGTTGCTCCAATGAACAAAGAAAGTGGTGTTTAGCAAGGGCGTAGAAAAATACGCGGAGGACGGTATAGAATTTGCACCGTTCTCTTTATGAGCATGCTCTCCGCCATCCAATCCAATGCTAAATTTAAACGGATTTATACCCGCTTAGTTGACGCAGGAAAATCAAAAAAAGTAGCCTTAATGACTGGCATGAGACGGCTTATGACCATCTTGAATGTCATGGTAAAGAATGACCAAGAATGGGATGAAAAATTAGCTTAATCACTTGACTTACAACCACAGTCACTTGTTAGAGTTTTTCTATAAGTCAACTTTATGATCATGACTAAGGATGATGTACTGGTATAATTTTAGGAATCCCATTATCAAACTTATCTTTGCTAACTTCTTTAAATGCTTTGTGACTCCAAGATAAAGATGATAAATTTTTGAAGAAACTTTCTGATAATAAATCAATAACAGCAGGGTTGATGTTATTGTTAATAACAAGGATATTTGGTTCAGCTATTGTTTCTATAGGTTTATTTTGATTAGAATATGTATTATTTTTTATAGTATAAGGTAATAGTTGCAACTCTGAAAATTTTTCATTAAGTAAGTCTTGTGATTTAAACTGTAAGATAATAGCTTCTTTATTTTTTAATAATATTCTTTCTATGGAGTCTACAGGATCACCACCTGCAATAGAAATTATTTCATACTTTCCATTTAAAAAACTTTCAGATGCTTCATCATAACCAGCACAATATTGCCTACTGATATTATCATAGCCCATTGAATCTAAGATTATTTTTGTTGTTAATGCTGTTCCACTTTTTTCTTTACCTATACAAAATCTTATCTTTTCATTATCCTTAACATTATCTATAAATCCAGTTGTTGACATATTAGGAGTAGTAATAAAATGATGTACATCTTTCCACAAAGATGATATCGCTGTAAACTCTTTATATGGCTGAATAATATCTGGCGACATTCCTGCATAAGCATAAAAAGCAACCATTGATGTCATCATAGCTAAATCTGCTTTTCCTTTTTTGAGAAGATCTATATTTTCTTTTGATCCTTGTGTTGAAATTACTTTAACGCTAATACCACTATCTTTAAGAGTATCATTCCACATGTTGGCAAGAATTTTTCCAATTGGATAATATGTCCCTCCCTTTGTTGCAGTAGCAAGAACTAGCTCTTTCTTATATGATTTATTGTTTTCACAGTTAAGTATATCAAATGAAACTGTTTGATTATCTTCACTTGATGATAGTTCAAGAAAAGGAGGAGAATCCTCCCCTCTGCCCATTATTTTTATATTTAATTTTTTTACACCATTATCAAGTAGTATTTTTTTAACTATTTTTGCTCTTTTTATAGAGTTTTTAAAACTAAATAATGGTGTGTTTGTTTTATTTGCATGACCAATAATCAATATTATTGCATTCCATGTTTTTATTTTTTCAGATATAGTTAATAACTTTTTTTCTGTAGATTCACTCAGTTTTTTTTCATGAATTGGAATTTTAAGGTTTTTAGATGCAAAATGAATCTCCTTACATCCTATTAGTTCATTTATATTACCAACTATTCTTATATTTTCAGCATAAGAACTACAGGATAATAAGAGCAATATACTAAATAAAATAAATTTCATATCATTTTTACCTATTTTTCACATTTACAGTTTGATCTATATAATTTACTACTACATTTACTATATATACTAAATGCAATTTTAATTTTTTTATCTAATGTTTTTCTTTCACTACTAGGAGGGCTATTATTTAATAAAATATTTTGTGATTTTTCTATCAATTCCTTAAAATAAATGCAATTTATAATATTTTTATTTTTAGATTCTTTGATTAAGGTACTTATTTTTTCTATCAATTCCTCTATTATTTTTTTTCTTTTTATAAAGTAAAATGTATTTGGAGGAATTCCTTGAATATCAAGCACAGGAAACTGTCCCGTAAAACTGTCTACCTTTGCCGCAACTGAACGAAATAAATCTACGACCTCTAAGTTTGGTTCACTATCTAATGACTCTAATAAACGTTTAGTATAAGGGCTGTAATTATCATCACCATCGGCTACTAACTGTCCTTCTGCTCCAGAGTAAGCGATAAAACGGTTTTTTTTCTGATTTTTAACACGATGTAAGCCATGCCATCTTGCAATATTTCCTCTAGGATTTGTAAACATA
>JAGLBW010000017.1 GCA_023146545.1 Cocleimonas sp. | reverse complement strand
TTTAGAGTCGTCCCAAGCGTAAAACATTAGCAATAAAGCGTATAGCAATAGCTGACCAAATGATATTGAGAGCATAGAATTTTAATGATGGATAAATTATATATTACCGCAAATGACTTATTGTTAGATGCTTATCAATTGGGAATCAATATTTACGACAGTGGTTTTCATCCTGATTTTATTGTTGGGGTTTGGCGCGGGGGAACGCCTGTTGCTATTGCCGTCCATGAAATAATGACTTATTTTGGCGTAGCATCGGATCATATTGCCATTCGTACATCCGCTTATTCTGGTATAGGACAGCACACTAAAAAGGTAGCGGTTTATGGGTTGGAGTACCTTGTACGTTATATCCACTATGATCATAAATTATTATTAGTGGATGATGTCTATGACTCAGGGCGTAGTCTTCAAGCGGTGATTAAAGCCCTTCAACAAGAAGCACGTCGCAATACACCTCAAGATATTCGTATTGCTACCCCGTGGTACAAACCAAAACAGAATGAAACGGGGCAAGAGCCTGATTATTATTTGTACTCGACAACCGATTGGCTTGTCTTTCCTCACGAGTTAGTAGGCTTAACAGAGGAAGAAATTTTGCGTCATAAGCCTGAATTAAGTGCTTTATTATCGCGTTAAACAACGCTATCTATATTTTTTATGCTAGGCTCCGTTGACGTTTACCTAAGCCATAAAAATACGGAAGTCAAACACAGCATCCCTTGTAGTTTATCGCCTTTTTTTCATATCGAGTCGAAATTCGGCGATAGTATTTTAATTTCCCAAACAGACATTCAATGCTATGTCGCTCCTCGTAAGAGCCACAAAACAGCACTAATAAATCTCCGACCTTTCTCTAAATTCCCAATTTTTACATGAGGTACTGTCAATAATTCAGGACAGATCAGCACCCCTTCTTGATCGCGAATAGTTGCTCTTTCTATGCTTATTTTATAGCCTAAAATGAGTGATTTATATCAAAAAACCACCTGTTTTGCAAAACGTCAACGGAGCCTAGAAAGTTGTGGCTAATTAGGACATTTTATAGACTCACGGTTTCAGGAATCAGTTACATGCCATTTTTTATCTGTTGGGCGGTTCGGACAATATCCCAAATTTTTACATCATCAATTTTTCCTTTGGCGAATTCCTCAAAATCGTTAGGATCATTTCCAATTAATAAGGATTCATTTTTAGCTAAGGTTAATTGTGCAACACGGGCAGCGGAGGTGGAGACTAAAACACCGTCCTTATAATATTTGATGGTCGAACCATCCCATGTTACCGCGATGTGATACCACTTATTGAGTTTCATCACATTATCATCTCTTAAAGCCGTCACCTGATTTTCGAGTAAAACATAAAAATTTCCATCATTTGCTGCCATAAAACTATAACGAGGGGCTAGTCTTCCTTTTGCAACGATAGGAAATAAGCGTGAGTTAAAATACCCTGAAATATTGATCCATGCTTCAAAGGTAATTTGCTTTGATACATTGAGGGCGGTTGCATTTTTGCTGGTCACTTCAATAAAGTCATTTACACCATCAAACTGAAACGCACTGTTTGCCTTTCCATTACGGTCTGTGGTTAATGCAGCTCCTCTAGAGATGGCATGGGCTTTGCTACCGCTAACATCCTGTGTATTGCCACTGAAAGGATAAGATGCGACTAATTTTTCTGTGCTTAAGGGCGTATTGTCTCCTGATGATCCGCCACAAGCGGTTATGCTTAATGCTGTTATGCTCAATAGTAGGAAGCGATAATCTACTCTCATTCTAAGCTCCTTTGGTTTTCCTTAATAAAAAATAGCTTACCCACAAATAATAGCAGAACACTTGATAATTTTTAAACAAAAAATGCGTTAATGGGAGGAGAATCAGGGTACTCTGTATGACCGTTATCATTTTTTGCAGGGTTGGCGCTATAGGCGCTACTGACCCTACACGGTATGAATATATTCACTGTTTTCTTATGGAATGAGTTATGCCATTAACAGGCTAAATTACTGCTACCCATTAAGTAGTTATCAATGGCATAGGCACTTTCGCGACCTTCTCTTATCGCCCAAACGACTAAAGATTGTCCGCGTCGCATATCACCTGCGGAAAAAACCTTATCAATTGAGGTGTAGTAGGCTTTATCGCCTTCTGTATTAGCTTTGATATTACCGTGTGCATCGAATTCGAGATTAAGTTCTTCAAGCATACCTTTTTGCACAGGGTGAACAAAACCCATAGCGAGGGTGGCTAAATCAGCAGGAAGTTGGAATTCAGAGCCTGCAACTTCTTGCATTTTCCATTGCTTCTTTTCATCCTGTTGCCACTGAACTTTCATGCAGTTAATCGCGGATAACTTGCCTGCATCATCTTTAATAAAGGCTTTAGTGATAACTGAAAATAAACGTTCGCAACCTTCTTCTTGTGAGGTTGATGTTCGCATTTTATCCGCCCAATCGGGCCATGTTAGGTCTTTATTTTCTTTTTCAGGTGGGGCAGGCATGATTTCTAATTGTGTAATTGATTTTGCACCATGACGTACCGATGTTCCAATGCAATCCGAGCCTGTATCACCACCGCCAATCACGACAATGTGTTTATCTTTCGCGGAGATGACTTGATCTTCGTCGTGTACACCTTGTACCCATTTGGTATTGGCTTTTAAAAAATCCATTGCAAAATAAACGCCCTCTGCATCTCGCCCTTCAACAGGAAGATCGCGAGGGTGTTCTGCACCGCCTGTTAATAACACTGCATCATAATCATCAACCAGCGTTTTTGCGGCAATATCGACACCAATGTGTGTATTGGTTTTGAAGCTTACGCCTTCTGCTGCCATTTGCTCCATGCGACGATCTATGAGTTTTTTATCCAACTTGAAATCAGGGATTCCAAAGCGGGTTAATCCCCCAATACGTTGTTCTTTTTCAAACAGTACCACGGTATGACCTGCGCGCGCTAACTGTTGTGCGGCGGCCATTCCTGCGGGGCCTGAGCCAACAATAGCAATCTTTTTTCCTGTTTTATTCGTGGCAATTTCAGGGGTGACCCAACCTTCTTCAAAGCCTTTGTCAACAATGGCGCATTCGATGGTTTTAATCGAGACCGGTTGGTCTTCGATATTTAAGGTGCATGATTCTTGGCAGGGTGCAGGACAAATTTTACCGGTAATTTCTGGGAAATTATTAGTGGAATGTAAAACATCTAAGGCTGATTTCCAGTCCTCGTTATACACCAAGTCATTCCAATCGGGGATTAGATTATTGACAGGGCATCCTTGATGACAAAATGGAATACCGCAATCCATACAGCGTGCGGCTTGTTGGTTGATGTCCTCACCCGCTAATGGAATAACAAACTCATTGAAATGTACAATACGTTCTTCGATGTTTTTATAAGCGCGATCTTTGCGTGCGTATTCTTTAAAACCTGTTGGCTTACCCATTTTTTATCTCCTTAATTACGCTGCCGCTTTCTTTGTTTTCATACTGATTAATGCACGTCGGTAATCAACAGGCATGACTTTAATGAATTTTGGTAAATAATCTGTCCACTGATCAAGGATCGTTTGGGCGCGTTCTGATTGTGTATAACGCAGGTGATCACTAATAATCCCTTTAAGGCGAGCTTCATCGGCTTCCGTTAGGTCATTAATATCAGCCTGCTCTGCATCGATACTGAGTGAGTTTAATTCCACCATCTCCATATTACAGCGTGAAGCAAACAGCCCATCTTCATCTAAAACGTAAGCGATTCCCCCTGACATGCCTGCGGCAAAGTTACGCCCTGTTTCACCTAAGATAGTGACAATACCACCCGTCATGTATTCACAGCCGTGATCCCCAACCCCTTCAACCACTGCCTTTGCCCCTGAGTTACGCACACAGAAGCGTTCACCGACGACACCACGCAAGTAAGCTTCACCACTGATAGCACCGTATAACAAGGTATTGCCCGCGATAATGTTTTCTTCTGCTTTATCAATCTTCGCGGCTTTAGGTGGATAGATAATAATCTTGCCGCCTGATAAGCCTTTGCCAACATAATCATTGCCTTCACCAGAGAGCTTAATGGTAATGCCTTGCATTAACCATGCGCCCAGCGATTGCCCCGCGGTTCCTGTTGCATTAATCGTAAGGGTATCGTCTGCCAAACCTTTGATACCGTACTTTAATGCCAGCTCGCCTGAGAGCATGGTGCCAAAGGTGCGGTTATAGTTATGTAATTCAATCTCAATGTTAACTTTTTCACCTGTGGTTAACGCAGGTTCTGCCTGTTGAATTAATTGATTATCCAACGCCATATCAATCCCGTGATCTTGACTTTGTGTATGGTAAACGTCCTCAGGGGATTCACCTTGCGCTTTCGTCAGCAGTTTACTGTAGTCTAAACCTTGAGCTTTCCAATGATCAATGTCGCTCCGCAGGTGTAAACGATCGGCTTGTCCAATCATTTCGCTGATCGTTTTAAAACCGAGCTTTGCCATGAGTTGACGTATTTCTTCGGCAACAAAGAAGAAATAGTTAATCACATGCTCAGGCTTGCCTTTAAAACGTTTGCGTAACTCAGGATCTTGGGTGGCGACACCAACAGGGCAGGTATTCAGATGGCATTTACGCATCATAATACAGCCTTCTGCAATCAAGGGGGCGGTAGCAAAACCAAACTCATCAGCCCCTAATAACGCCGCAACCACTACATCGCGTCCTGTGCGTAACCCCCCATCGGCTTGTATACAAACACGACTACGCAGTTTATTGAGGACCAGTGTTTGATGTGTTTCGGCTAATCCCAACTCCCATGATGAACCCGCATGTTTAATCGAGTTAAGAGGAGATGCACCCGTTCCACCATCATAACCTGAGATGGTGAGATGATCGGCATGGGCTTTCGTTACGCCTGCCGCTACCGTACCAACACCGACTTCTGAAACCAATTTAACGGAAATACGCGCTTTTGGGTTTACATTTTTCAGATCATGAATCAGCTGAGCCAAATCTTCAATCGAGTAAATATCATGGTGTGGCGGGGGTGAGATTAATCCAACACCTGGGGTTGAATGTCTGACTCGCCCAATTTGTTCATTCACTTTATACCCTGGTAATTGCCCCCCTTCACCTGGTTTTGCACCTTGCGCCATTTTGATTTGAATATCATCCGCATTGACTAAATATTCTGTGGTAACGCCAAAACGCCCCGAAGCAACCTGCTTAATAGCAGAGCGTTCAGGGTTCATTGTGCCATCCGCTAACGGAAGGAAACGGCTGGCTTCTTCGCCCCCTTCACCTGTATTTGATTTTGCACCGATTTGATTCATGGCAACGGCTAACGTCGAATGCGCTTCATAAGAGATACTACCAAAGGACATCGCACCCGTAGCAAAGCGTTTAACGATGTCTTTGGCAGATTCAACCTCATCAAGGGCTAAGGACGTATCTGCAAATTTAAATTCCATCAAACCGCGTAAGGTGAGTAAATCTTCGTTTTGATTATCCACTAACGCTGAGAATTCAGAAAAAGTTTGAGCGTTATTGCCCCGTACAGCATGTTGCAATTTAGCAATCGTATCGGGTGTCCAGACGTGCTTTTCGCCCTTAATACGATACGCATAATCACCACCAATATCTAAATGCTTTTTATAGAGCTGTTGATCACCATAAGCCTGTTGATGCCAACGCACCGTTTCTTCAGCAAGCTCCTCCAAACCAATCCCTTCAATCGTGGTTGCTGTGCCTTTAAAATATTGATTGACCAAGCCCGTGGATAAGCCTACGGCATCAAAAATTTGTGCGCCACAGTAGGATTGATAGGTTGATATGCCCATTTTGGACATAATTTTTTTCAACCCTTTACCCACCGCTTTAATAAAGTTTTTATGAGCCGTTTTAAGGTCAAGACCTGCTTTAATTGTATTTAAGCTCGCCGCAATGGTTTCAAACACTAACCAAGGGTTAATCGCTTCCGCACCATAAGCCGCTAACGCGGCAAAGTGATGTACCTCAAGCGCCGCGCCTGTCTCAATAACTAAGCCTGTTTCGGTACGTAGACCGTGTTGGATCAAAAACTGATGCACCGCCGAGGTCGCTAATAAAGACGGTATCGCAATGCGCTTCGCATCAACATTACGATCGGAAAGAATCAGTATATTATAACGCCCTTCCACCGCTACTTTAGCATCGTGTTGTAGCGTATCCAAAGCCCGTCGCATCCCTGCACCGCCTTCGGATGCAGGGTAGGTTATATCTAACGTTTGGGTACGAAAAGCATCCCCTTCTTTATCGTTTAAATTACGAATCTGAGCTAATTGCTCATCACTTAAAATCGGATGATCGTTTTCTAAACGTTTAAACGGACAGGTATTTTCATGATCTAATAAGTTAGGGCGAGGACCAATGATCGTGACCAAGGACATCACTAATTCTTCACGAATGGGATCAATTGGTGGGTTTGTTACTTGTGCAAAATTTTGTTTGAAGTAATTCGATAAATGCCGTGAACGATTTGACAAAACCGCAGGCGGGCTATCCGAACCCATAGAACCAATGCCTTCCATGCCCGTAGCAACCATTGGGTTTAATAAAAACTTAATGTCTTCTTGTGTATAACCCAAGGCTTGTTGTGCATTTAATAACGCAACCGTATCGAGCGAATGGGGTACGTTTACTTCGCTGTCCATTTGGCTAACTTTAATTTGCCCTTGATCTAACCATTGTTGATAAGGATGAGCTTTCGCAAGGCTTGCTTTGACTTCTTTATCATCAATAATGCGTCCTTCTTCAAGATCAATCAGGAACATCTTTCCTGGTTGTAACCGCCACTTTTTAATAATGTTTTCTTGGGGAATGTCTAAAACACCCATTTCGGAAGCCATCACCACTAAATTATCATCTGTGATTAAGTAACGTGCAGGACGTAAGCCGTTGCGATCCAACATGGCACCGATTTGACGACCATCAGTAAACGCAACCGCTGCAGGTCCATCCCAAGGCTCCATTAACGCCGCATTGTATTCATAATAAGCACGGCGATCATCACCCATTAAATCATTGCCAAACCAAGCTTCTGGAATCAACATACTCATCGCTTCGCTGAGTTTATACCCCCCTGCAACCATCAATTCAAGGCTATTATCAAAACAAGCGGTGTCGGATTGACCTTCAGGAATGACAGGCCAAATCTTTTTTAAGTCATCACCTAATAGTGTCGATTGCATCGAATGCTGACGAGCCGCCATCCAATTAACATTACCGCGATTGGTATTAATCTCACCGTTGTGAGCCACCATACGAAACGGGTGGGCTAAATCCCATGTCGGGAACGTATTGGTTGAGAACCGTTGATGTACCAAGGCGATTGCAGAAACAAGTCGCTGATCACCTAAATCTTTATAATACTCACCCACTTGCTCAGCAAGTAACATGCCTTTGTAAACAAGGGTTCGAGTTGACATCGAGCAGATATAAAAATCACTCAGCCCAGCCATTTCATCCTGCAGTGCTTGTGCGCCAATCGTTTTATGAATAACAAACAGCTTTCGTTCCAGTTGGTCTTGATCCGTTGTTTTGTCACCTGCGCCAATAAAGATTTGGCGAATACAAGGCTCCGTCGGCTTAACACTTTCACCCAAACCTGAAGGGTCAACAGGCACAACACGCCATCCCAAAACAGTTTGCCCTTCAGCACGGATCACCGTTTCAACCCGTTGCTCCAAAGCACTACGTTGTGCGGTATCTTTAGGGAGAAAGACCATCCCCACACCGTATTCACCCACCGCAGGCAAATCAAAATCAACACTTTCGCGCAAGAAAGTATCAGGGATTTGCAACAACAACCCTGCACCATCGCCTGCTTTAGGGTCAGCGCCAACAGCGCCACGGTGTACAATGTTATTTAAGATCGTTAAGCCTTGTTTCACAATATGATGGCTTTTCTCACCTTTGATATGGGCAACAAAACCCACGCCACACGCGTCATGTTCATTAATTGGGTCATACAACCCCTGCTTTGGTGGTAAAGATCCGTGATGCATTACAATCCTCGTATTATTATTAAGTGAGCATATTGTGTTTATTATTTAAACATTAAATTAGAAAATGGTGGATGTTTAAAAAACAAAAAAGGGGGAGCAGTCTATCAGATTTGTCTTGCTATTGTTATACCCTTGAGGAGACAGGAGTATAAGTGTAACAACACCTTAAGGCTGCAAGGAAACACTGATCGAATCGTTGAACCTAGCCAATACGCTTGTTAAAAACAGTAGTTATTGTACCTTTTAAGCTGATGGTTAACGTGGGCGGGTCGGTTTATTTTTTCGGTTGTTTTTCTTTTTAAACCGACCTTTTTTAAGTTGTTTTTTTACACTAATTCGGTGGTGTAAGTCTTTGTTTGATTGACTCGATTGATGTGGTTTTGCATTTCGATTGTTATAGGGTACAAGGTGGTGATCACTACTACCAATCAGATCACTGCGTCCCATTTGTTTTAAGGCTTGGCGTAGTATTGGCCAGTTTTTAGGGTCGTGATAACGTAAGAAGGCTTTGTGCAGTTGGCGTTGTTTTCCTGTACGAATAATCGAAACCGCTTCTGATTCTGAGGTGATTTTCTTCAAAGGATTGAGTTCGGTGTGGTACATGGCAGAAGCGATTGCCATTGGTGTCGGCATAAAGGCTTGTACTTGATCGGGTTTAAACTGGTTTTGTTTTAACCATAGGGCTAAATTCAGCATGTCTTTATCGCTGGTGCCGGGGTGGGAGGAGATAAAGTAAGGGATTAAATATTGCTCTTTGCCTGCTTCTTGAGAATAACGGTCGAATAGTTTTTTAAAACGATGATAGCTACCAATATTAGGTTTCATCATTTTTGATAACGTACCTTCCTCGGTGTGTTCGGGAGCTATTTTTAAGCGCCCGCCGACGTGGTGTGTGACGAGTTCTTTAATGTATTCGGGGTCTCTTACGGCAAGGTCGTAGCGTAACCCTGATGCAATAAAAATACGTTTAATTCCAGAAATCTCACGGGCGCGACGGTACAGTTGCGTTAGGGGTTTGTGATCGGTATTTAAGTTTTTACAAATACTGGGGTAGACACAGGATAAGCGTCGGCAGGCTGATTCGATGGGTTTGCTTTTGCATTGCAGACGGTACATATTGGCTGTTGGGCCGCCTAAATCAGAAATATTACCTTTAAAATCGGGGGTGTGGTCACGGATGTTTTCTATCTCGCGCAGTACTGAATCTTCCGAGCGACTTTGAATGATCCGCCCTTCGTGTTCAGTGATTGAACAAAAGGTACAACCTCCAAAACAGCCCCGCATAATATTGACAGAGAAACGAATCATATCGTAAGCAGGAATACTCAATTTACCATAGGCACTATGGGGTTTGCGGGTATAAGGTTGTTCAAAAACACCATCAAACTCTTCCATTGATAAGGGAATCGGGGGTGGGTTAAGCCAAACATCACGTGTTCCATGCTGTTGAATCATTGCCCGCGCATTACCAGGGTTGGTTTCTAGGTGAAAAATACGTGAGGTGTGGGCGTATAAATAGCGATCGGCAAGAACTTGTTCAAACGACGGCAGACGAATCACGGTGGTTTCTCGTGTTAAATCTTTAGCGCGTTGATTAAACTGAATAACCTGCACTGCGCCTGCATTACTGTCGTTTGCGGATGTTTTCGATGATGCTTTTGATTGGTCGCAGTGTTGATCCTTTATCATATTCGCATAAGGATCAGCTTTGGGATGTTGCAAACTGTGTTCGGTGTCCACTTTGGTTGAGTCTAAGACCGTCCAGCCTTCGGGAATCCCCTGACGCATAAACGCTGTGCCGCGAATATCGGTGAGGTTTTTTATCGGCTCGCCTGTTGCTAAACGCTGTGCGACTTCAACAACGGCACGTTCAGCATTACCAAATAATAAAAGATCGGCCTTGGCGTGAGGGAGAATAGAGGGGCGGACTTTTTCTGACCAGTGATCGTATTGTGCAATTCGTCTTAAACTCGCTTCAATCCCACCAATAATAACAGGAATGCCTTTGTACGCTTCCTTAACCCGTTGGGTATAAACAATCGTTGCCCGATCAGGACGTTTACCTGCAATACCGCCTGCGGTGTAAGCATCATCAGAACGGCGTTTTTTATCCGAGGTATAATGGTTCACCATTGAGTCCATATTTCCAGAGGCAATGCCAAAAAATAAATTGGGTTTGCCTAAGGTTTGAAAGGCTTTGCTAGAATGCCAGTCAGGTTGCGCAATGATCCCAACCCGAAACCCTTGCGACTCTAATAAACGTCCAATAATTGCCATACCAAAGCTAGGATGATCCACATAAGCATCGCCTGTGACAATGATAATATCGCAGCTATCCCAGCCGAGTTGATCCATTTCGTTACGGGTCATGGGGAGTAACGGCACAGGGACTAAGCCTTTTTTATGAGGCCAAAATTTAGGGTAGTTGTGTAGATTTTTGGGTTGAATTTGCATATTAAAATTAGGCTATCGTTTGATCTGAGGTTGATTAAATGACACTATCATAGCCCGCTTTTTTACTTTGAGAAAAGCAAAAAATCAAGCTAAGCAGTGAAAAAATAAGCCAATGTCAACCGAATTGAATAAAACAATTGACCCGCTGTGTTACCTTACCCCTGAAAAAACATGCCTTTATCAGCAAGAGATCAAGCGCAGTAAGTTTTTAACATGGATTACATCCGTTGATTCACCAAGCAGTGCAAAGCAATGGATTCAGTCACTTAGAGAACAATACCCCGATGCCGCTCATGTCTGTTGGGCTTATATTGCGGGTGCGCCCAATAGTACATTAAAATCAATGAGCGATGATGGTGAGCCAAGCGGTACGGCAGGAAAACCAATACTGA
>JAGLBW010000169.1 GCA_023146545.1 Cocleimonas sp. | reverse complement strand
GAGGAATATGATAATTATAGATCCTGAAGCAACTCGTCAGGGTTTCCTGTAACGCCTTGGCTGAATAAATGAAATTAAGATCTAAAGCGACTAACGCTACAGTCTTGAAAATCAAAATATTAGAATATAATAATATTTAATAAATTAATATAAAAATAATCAATAGTTAACATGGGTTAATCTTTTCATTCTTTTATATTGGTATGCTTACTGATTGTACAGAATATATAAGCTAAACATTATCAATATTTTTTGGATGAATGGCTTTACAATTCATATTATTGACAGGGGTATTCATTTGATTCAACAAAAAAAATCATCGATTGACCTCTCTCGTTGTCCATCTTTTTTAGGTCATCTTAACCCTCCATCCTTTCCTTTTATTGCACCTTGCCCGAATCAACCCCTAACCCTGACAAGGAAAATATTTTAATGACAATTTGTAGTTTAGTAATACAAGCAATCCCTGAACATTTAACACGCGTTTCTCAGTCACTGGTTGCGATGGAAGGGGTTGAAATACACGCGCAAACGGATGAGGGGAAAATGATTATTAGTATTGATCATCCAAGCCGCAGTTATTGTGGCAATACCATGACCGAAATGACACGCCTTAACGGTGTGATGAGTGCTTCTTTAGTCTATGAGTACCAAGAAGATTTAGACCCAACTAAAACCGAAAATTTTACCGAAACCACGCCTATGCCTACTCACCTCGATGGAGATATGAAATGAAATTATCCAGACGCGCCTTTATCAAATCTCAAGCTGTTGTTGCGGCGGCTGCAACCGCAGGCGTTACCCTACCTTTAACGCAGTTAGTGTCCGCAAAAGAAGAAGATGATGACGAAGAAATTCGTTGGGATAAAATACCGTGTCGCTTTTGTGGGACAGGCTGTAGCGTTTTAGCAGGCACACGGAAAGGACGTATTGTTGCGACACAAGGCGATCCTGATGCGCCTGTTAATAAAGGCTTAAACTGTATTAAAGGCTATTTTTTATCCAAGATTATGTACGGTGAAGATCGTGTTCAACAGCCGTTGCTACGGATGAAAGACGGTGAATACGATAAGAAAGGTGAATTTACTCCTGTCTCATGGGATAAAGCTTTTGATGTGATGGCGGATAAATGGAAAACCGCATTGAAAACGAAAGGCCCAACCGCTGTAGGAATATTTGGCTCAGGTCAATGGACGATATGGGAAGGTTATGCCGCATCTAAGTTTATTAAAGCGGGTATGCGCTCTAATAACCTAGATCCCAATGCCCGTCACTGTATGGCTTCGGCGGTAGGTGGGTTTATGCGTGCCTTTGGTATTGATGAACCGATGGGTTGTTATGATGATTTCGAGTTAGGTGAAGTGTTTGTGCTGTGGGGATCTAATATGGCAGAGATGCACCCCATTCTTTGGTCTCGCTTAGCGGATACGCGTTTAACCAAAAAAGGTTCGGAAGTGCATGTCCTTTCAACCTATAAGCACCGTAGCTTTGAACTAGCGGATAATGGCATTATTTTTGAGCCACAAACCGATTTGATTATTGCCAATTATATTGCTAACTATATTGTTCAAAATGGGGCTTATAATAAAGATTTTATTAAAAATCATACTAACTTTAAAAGAACCCCCGTTGATATTGGTTATGGTTTACGCCCCGAACACCCTTTGGAGAAAAAGAAAAAAGGTAAAGGGGGTAAGTTATCACCCATGACGTTTGAAGAGTATGCCAAGGAAATCTCTAAATATACGCTGGAATATGCCGCTGAAAAAACTAAAGTACCCGCCGCTCAATTAGTACGTCTTGCTAAGGTCTTTGCTGACCCGAATAAGAAGGTGATGTCGTTATGGACTATGGGCGTTAATCAACATACCCGTGGGGTGTGGATGAATGGATTGATTTACAATATTCATCTCTTAATGGGTAAAATTTCCGAGCCAGGGAACAGTCCCTTCTCGTTGACAGGACAACCTTCAGCGTGTGGAACAGCGCGTGAAGTGGGTACGTTCTCACACCGTTTACCTGCGGATATGATGGTGAAAAACCCAAAACATCGCAAACTTGCTGAAAAAATATGGAAACTTCCCGAGGGTACAATTAACCCAAAACCTGGTTTTCATGCGGTATTAATGCAACGCATGATGAAAGATAGAGTGATGAATTGTTATTGGCAACAGTGTAATAACAATATGCAAGCAGGACCCAACATCAATGATGAAATGCTACCTGCTTGGCGTGACCCTGCTAACTTTATCACTGTTTCTGACCCTTACCCGACAGTTTCAGCAGTAGAAGCGGATTTAATTTTACCCACCGCAATGTGGGCTGAAAAAGAAGGCGGCTTTGGTAATGCAGAACGTCGTACTCAATTTTGGCGACAGCAAGTGGATGCTCCTGGGATGTCGAAATCGGATTTATGGCAAGTGATGGAGTTTTCCAAACGCTTTACGGTGGAAGAAGCATGGGGTAAAGAACATGCCGCAAAGATGCCCGAATACGCAGGAAAAACCCTGTATGAGGTATTATTTGAAAATGGTGCGGTTAATCAGTTTGATTATAAGGCGGGAGACATTCAGGACAGCGATGATAATACCTACAAAAATCAAGAGTCCGAAGAAGCAGGATTTTATGTGCAAAAAGGTCTGTTTGAAGAGTACCGCCGCTTCCAACAAGAAGGTCACAAGGGACATGAGCAAGCCCCGTTTGATGAATACCACAAAGTACGCGGAATGCGTTGGCCTGTTGTTGATGGCAAAGAGACCTTATGGCGCTTCCGTGAAGGTTACGATCCCCATGTAAAATATTACAAACCCGATGCTAAAAAAGGGGAAGTTTATTTTTACGGTCAAAAAGACGGCAGAGCCAATATCATCTTCGCACCTTACGAAGCTCCTCCTGAAATACCCAGTAAAGAATACCCAATGTGGTTGTGTACAGGGCGTGTATTAGAACACTGGCATTCAGGGACAATGACGCAACGCGTTCCTGAACTGCATCGCGCAGTACCTGAGGCATTGGTGTATATGAACCCTAATGATGCCCGTGAGCAAGGCTTACAAAATGGGTCTAAAGTAAAAGTGGTTAGCCCACGCGGTGAAATTATTACGCGGATTAATTTACGGGGGCGTAATAAAACACCACGTGGTTTAATTTTTATTCCGTGGTTTGATGCCAGTCGCTTGGTGAATAAATTAATGCTGGACACCACCGACCCGTTATCGAAAGAAACGGACTATAAAAAATGCCCTGTTAAGATCATTAAAATCTAAGGAACAACTGGGAATATGTCCTCGTTAAGCAACCGAAAACGCCGTGCGTTTTTATTGGGACTCGCTAAGACCGCTTGTGGTGTGAGTTTAACTGCACTCGGCATTAGCTTGTATACCCGACAAGCTAAAAGCATGCCCGCTTTAGCGATTCGCCCCCCTGGTGCTTTGCCAGAGGATGAATTTTTATCGCGTTGTGTGCGTTGCGGGTTGTGTGTGCAGGATTGTCCTTACGATATTCTAAGCTTGGCAGAATTAGGCACCGATGTTCCTGTCGGTACACCCTATTACACCGCTCGCACAGGGCCGTGTGAAATGTGTGATGATATTCCCTGTGTTCCTGCCTGCCCTACAGGGGCTTTAGATCATTCACTGACCAAGATTAATCAAGCCCGAATGGGATTAGCAGTGCTGGTTGATCAAGAAGAATGTATTGCCTTTCAAGGCTTACGTTGTGAAGTCTGTTTTAATGTTTGTCCTGTTCAGGAAAAAGCCATTACCTTGGAGTACCGACACAATGAACGCAGTGGCAAGCATGCTTTATTGATTCCCATTGTGCATTCCGAACATTGTACTGGTTGCGGTTTATGCGAAGAAGCCTGTGTGATGGAGGAAGCCACCATCAAAGTACTGCCGATGCACTTAGCCAAAGGTGAATTAGGTAAACATTACCGCTTAGGTTGGGATCAGAAAGAAAAAGCAGGTAAAAGTTTAGTCAAACCCGACGGCAAACGTGCCTTTAATTTACCTGAGGGCGTAAGCTATGATTACGAAAATAGCGAACTTACAACACCTGCGTCATCAGCACCCCCTGTGAATAAAGCCTTAGAAACCCTAAAGCGCGGTATCAAGGAGGCAAAATAGTGAGTAACTCAATATCCCCCTTGATGCTAAAACGTAACATCATCACGATTCTACGCACGAACAAATGGTTATTACTGAGACGCTTCAGCCAGTTTTCTATTCTTGGGCTTTACCTGCTTGGATCATCTTTGGGTGGTTTTTGGATTATCAAAGGCAACTTATCATCCAGCCTGTTACTCGAAACCATTCCGCTAACCGAACCTTTATTACTGCTACAAATGTTCGCTGCAGGTATCACATCGCCCTTATCAACGACGCTCATTGGAGCCGCAATTGTCGGTGGGTTTTATCTGCTGGTGGGCGGTCGCGTATTTTGTTCATGGGTTTGCCCTGTCAATGTGGTCACTGATGTGGCGAATTGGTTGAGAAATCGACTCCGTATCAAGCCCAATAGTCAAATCAATCGTAACACCCGCTATTGGTTATTAGCCATGACACTCGTCATCTCTTTTAGCACTGGCTTATTAGCGTATGAATTTATTAACCCTGTTTCGATTATTCATCGTAGTCTGATTTTTGGCGTAGGCTTCGCTTCGTTGATGATCCTCAGTATTTTTTTATTCGATTTATTGATCGCTACGCGTGGATGGTGCAGTCACCTCTGTCCTATGGGTGCATTTTATGGGCTATTAGGAAAATTCAGCCCGTTACGGGTGCGAGCAGAACAACGTGAACAGTGTCAAAAAGGCTGTAATGACTGCTTTCAAGTCTGCCCTGAACCGCAAGTGATCACTCCCGCGTTAAGAGGGGCTGATAAAGGCAATAACCCAACCATTTTATCAGGCAACTGTACCAACTGCGGGCGTTGCATTGATGTCTGCCCCGAAAATGTATTCCAATTTGGTCTACGCTCATCCACCAAAACACCCATAATACCCATCGAAATCAGAAGGAAAAACTCATGAAAAAAATATTAGCAATAAGCCTTATCGGGCTGCTGAGTTTATTAATTCAAGCCACTGCTATGGCTGAAAAAGAATCGACAGAAAATACCACCATGTCACAAACAGAATCTTCAATAGAAACGACAGCAACAGAAGAGTCCGCAGAGGAGAGTAAAGAAACAGAAGCCACAGAAGAAGCGGAAGATGCCGAGGCGACAGAAGATGATAAAGATCAAGCGGCGGTTTTAGGTGATAGCATTGATGTTTATTCACTGCGTGGCGATAATGACATCGACGCGGCATCGGAAGCATTCCCCAACCACCGTACTATGGTTGTCGATGGCGGTATTGATGTGACGTTTGGTGATCAACCCCCCATGGTGCCACACAGTATTGATAAAGACAGAATTTCCTTACAAGAAAATACCTGCTTAAAATGTCACAGTAAAGCAGACTCCAAGCTAGAAAGCGCACCAAAACCAACCCCTAGCCATTTTAAAGGGCGGGATGGAAAAAAGAAAAGCAAGATCGTAGCAGGCCGCTATTTTTGCACCCAATGCCACACCCCTCAAGCCAATACCAAACCTTTAATTAAAAATAATTTTAAAGACTAACCCTTGGAGATCAGCGGTAATGAAACACGAAAAAACACATCAAAATACCCCTCCTGCTCATCAACAAGCAGGCTTTCTTTCGATGAAACTACTGATGGGTGTTTTTATCGGTATCCTCTTATGGGGAGGATTTAACTGGTCATTGGAAATGACAAATACCGAAAGCTACTGTCTCTCTTGTCATGAAATGCAAGGCATCTCCTTTGATGAGCTACAAGAAACGGTGCATTACTCCAATCGAACAGGCGTGCGAGCAAGCTGCCCTGATTGTCATGTTCCCAAAGAATGGACACATAAAGTGGTACAGAAAATCAGCGCCGCGATTAGAGAACTTCCTGCGCATTGGAGTGGTAAACTGGATACCCCTGAAAAATTCGAGGAACACCGTTTAGCGATGGCAACATTGGAATGGAACCGTATGAAAGCCAATGGTTCTAGAGAATGTAAAAACTGTCACGACAGCAAATCAATGGACTACACCAAACAAGAACCCCGTAGTTCTGCTCGCCACGAAGAAGCGGAAGCAGAAGGGAAAACCTGTATCGACTGTCATAAAGGGATCGCCCATCATTTACCTAAAGGGTGGAAAGAAGCATCAAAAGAAGCAACCGATAAAAAATAGCACAGCACAACGCCCTCTCGCTATTAATGGAGAGGGCGAAAGCTTATTAGTCTTTCTTTTCATTGGCTCTTTTATATTTATCTTTAGGTGATTCCTTTTGTTTCAATTGCTCTTCTTTATCGGTGATCATATGATGTCGTCCGTCTAAATGATCCGCTTCACCTGTTTTATCTTCGATTAAACCCACCGATTTAACCGTTTTTCGATACAAGGTAAAAAATTCAGGGAGCAACACTTGTTGCAGATAATCCAACGCCCATTTTTTATCGCGTGTTCCTAAAACCTCAGCGATATTCGTACCAAATTCGCGTCCCATCGAAAAACCAGCCTGATGCTTATCACTGTCCCATTTTGTATCCGCATAACCCACAAAACGTTGGTTGAGTTTTTCATAAAAAGGGCTACGGTAATCCCCTGCACCGTGGACATCACGCGCATTATCTTGCACATGATCTGCCATCTTTTGAGCATACAGTTGGATTAATGTTGCACGATCTTCATCGTTAATGGTGTCATGTACCATACGGTCTAAGGCATGAATCAGGAAAGCCACAATTTCCTCCATGATCTCAATACGCTGCCCGTGAGTATCTATTTGGAAGTTTTCATTTTCAATCTCCAACAACGTCTGCATGCCAATTTTCCAGCAATTAAAGGCAAGGATACTCACCGTTTCCTCAACCGATACCTCACGTTCTTGTTGACTCCATTTCGTTTTAATTCGTATACGCATTTATTGATACTCCCAATTGAGGTAAGCGCCCACCCTTTATAGAAAATAATATTGGCTCAAGCTGAAAACTATCACCTATTAATTTTATCGTAATAAGGCAAGGGGTTTAATCGTTGTCTGGATTATAAAGGTCTAGCAAAGAAATGCGAAATATCTACGCGAAGCTTGGTACTATTCGTCTACAAAGAGAAACAAAGCATGAAAATTGAAAAAATGACCTCAACAACACAACAGCTTATTGATACGGTTCAAAAAAATTGCCATATTGCCGATGCACGTTATGCAGGTGATTTTACCTTATGTGTTTATCTCTTAAAAATGCGAGAAATGTTCCGTTGGGAGCAACACATCAGCTTTAATAAAGAAGTCGGGGTTGATGATGTCGGTGACTGGCTAACCACGCGCGAAACATTGTGGGATGAATTAGAAGAACAAGACTATCTTCCATTAAACATAAACGGCGTAGACTACAAAGCCTTTGATAACGAAGCGATCAATACGGTATTAAACCCAAAAGGCTTAATTTATAGCGCAGGTTTAGGGATTCGTTGTCGCCCCCACTTTTTTATCGCCGATTTAAAAGATCATTATCAACGTGATGGTGTCGATGTTTATATTTCAGGACATGAACATGCCCGCGATATGGCAGCACCTCCTGCGATGATGCAAGGCAATTTAATTTTTATTCGTAATCAATCCCTGCGCCGTATGTTATGGGAAAAAGTCGAAGAATGGCGTATGAGTCCAATCGATAGCCCCCTCGGTCGTGCGGTAAAAGCCTATGATTTTGAAGGGGATATTGAAATAGCTTTAGATAAAATGGCGACTGTAGAATCTGCATTGATTATTGAGCATGAATTAGGCGAGGTCTTAGCGGGTAAATTATTAGGCGATCAACGTTGGAATGAGATGATCAACACCCTACCCCGTTCCAGCGCTGAAATTATGCTCCGTGCCATTCGAGATCATTTGGCCGACAGTTTAACCACCTTAGAGAAGCTGTTAGAAACCAATAACCCTGCCTCCATTCACTTCTATTTTGGCAGTTTAACCGCAATGCGAAAAAAGATTGCCCCCCAATTAATGCAAGCGTATGAAACATGGTATTTGACGGGTGATTTAGAAGTGATTGCCGATCAAATAAAGCCATCACGCCAACATTGGCAACAGCTTGCTGAAGCCAGTTTACAACACTTTGCAGAAAAAGGAGCTGAAGCCACTAGCGATATTGAAAAGATGGTGGAACAGAACATATTATGAAGCATATTAAAGAAGTAAAACCTCACAGTTTTATCTTTGAATATAAAAACGCACTCCCTGACTTCCTTTGCGATGATATGATCGCTCGCTTTGAAGCCAATGAAGCAGACCAATACCAAGGACGGGTGGGCTCTGCTATGGGAAGTAATACCGACTTAAAAAAAACCACTGATTTAATTGTCACAGGCAAACCCCACTGGCAAGACGTTAATAATAATTTATTTCGTTCCTTAAGCTTAGCCCTGCTTGAATTTGCAGAAACTTACCCTTATTTTTCCAAAATGGAACGCTTTGGTGATAGGGGCTACAACTTACAACGTTACCAAGCAGGCGAGTATTATCACTGGCATGTGGATGGTGACAGCCCACCTTTAGCACAGCGTCAATTAGTTGCACTGTGGTACCTAAATGATATGAAAGAAAAAGGCGGCGAAACGGAATTTTTATTTCAAGATATAAAGATCACCCCCGAAAAAGGTACCTTAGTCCTCTTTCCACCGTTTTGGACACACGAACACCGCGCCGCAATGGTAGAGGAAGGTGTAAAATACATCGCA
The DNA here is from genome assembly GCA_023146545.1 of Cocleimonas sp. GTDB lineage: Bacteria > Pseudomonadota > Gammaproteobacteria > Thiotrichales > Thiotrichaceae > JAGLBW01. The sequence continues at coordinate 5,389 of JAGLBW010000169.1, read as the reverse complement.
ACCACTTGGGTTGTTTTTCGGGAGTAAACAGAGCAATCGGCTGTATTATTTCGATTATTTTATTTTTAGAAAGGTTATCCAATCCCTTGGATTGATCAAAAAATTTCAGGAATCGGCAGCTTTTTCAGTCCCAAGGAACATGGTGTTACACCCTCCTAAAACTGTCGACTCCCTCATTCCGTTATACGACTAATAGCCCTTCAGCTTGCTGATCCGCATGATAGGATGAACGTACCATTGGTCCACTTGCCACATGGGTAAAGCCCATTTCATAGCCTATTTCAGCCATTTTATTAAACTCATCAGGGGTTACAAAACGTTCAACCGCTAAATGATCAAGGCTAGGCTGTAGGTATTGCCCTAGCGTTAACATATCACAACCGTGGTTTCGTAAATCGTGCATCACAGCTTCCACTTCTTCTAAGGTTTCTCCTAAACCCAGCATTAACCCTGATTTTGTTGGTAAGTTAGGGTACATACCTTTAAAACGTTTAATTAAATCCAATGACCATTGATAATCCGACCCAGGACGTGCTTGTTTATATAAACGTGGAACAGTTTCTAAATTATGGTTAAACACATCAGGCGGTGATTGACTCATAATATTGAGTGCTATATCCATACGCCCTCTAAAATCGGGCGTTAAAATTTCAATACGAATATCAGGGCTGGCTTCACGTACCCTACGAATGCATTCTACAAAATGAGCCGCACCACCATCCCGTAAATCATCCCGATCAACCGAAGTAATCACCACGTAGTTTAATTTCATCGCTTGGATGGTTTGAGCCATTTTTAATGGCTCATCAGTATCCAGAGGGTTAGGACGACCATGACCGACATCACAAAACGGACAACGACGGGTACAAATATCACCCATAATCATAAAGGTTGCCGTGCCTTTGGTAAAACACTCCCCTAAATTAGGGCAAGCGGCTTCCTCACAAACTGTATTGAGTTTCTGCTCACGGAGGATTTGTTTAAGCTGTTTAACTTCCGTCGTCGTTGGTGCTTTCGCACGAATCCATGCAGGTTTACGTTTAACGTGGGTGCTACGCGTCACCTTAATTGGGATACGCGCTACTTTGTCCGCTCCTCGAAGCTTCACACCTTGTTTATTTTTTTTATGCTCAATCATTTTTTAATCTCCGAAAAGAGAACAGTACCGTAAAAGTAAGTCAGCAGTGACTACACCCTATCCAATTCAAACGCTTCGTGTAATGTTCTGACGGCAAGTTCTAAATATTTTTCATCCATAACCACAGACACTTTGATTTCGGATGTTGAAATCATACGAATATTGATGCCTTCTTTAGCTAAAGCTTCAAACATGGTACTTGCTACACCCGCATGAGAACGCATTCCACCGCCGACAATCGAGACTTTTGCAATTTTATCATCTCCACGACACACTTTTGCGCCCATTTCTTCGCCGAGATCACAAAGAATTTGTTTGGCTTGATCGTAATCATTACGGTGTACGGTGAAGGTAAAATCAGTAAAGCCAGCCGAGCTTGCGTTTTGCACAATCATATCGACTTCAATATTAGCATCAGCAATCATACCCAATATTTTATACGCCACGCCAGGTTGATCGGGTACCCCCTCAATGGTCAATTGTGCTTCATCACGATTAAAGGCAACGCCACGTACTAATACTTCTTCCATTATTTCTTCCTCACTGGTAACAAGGGTACTTTTACCCGTATCGCCTTCATCAAAACTTGATAATACCCGTATCGGCATATTGTATTTATAAGCAAATTCAACCGCACGAATCTGCAATACTTTAGATCCTTGACTTGCCATTTCAAGCATTTCTTCCAAACCCATAATAGGGATATGGCGGGCGCTTGAGACCATCCGTGGATCTGTCGTATACACCCCATCCACATCGGTATAAATTTGACATTCATCCGCATTTAATGCCACCGCTAAGGCAATTGCGGTGGTATCAGAGCCGCCTCGACCGAGCGTGGTGATATTACCGCCAACATCAATACCTTGAAAACCTGCCACAACCAACACTTTACCCAAGGCTAAGTCAGCTTGCATATTGGCTTCATCAATACCACTAATACGTGCTTTACCGTAAGCACTATCCGTTGTAATACAGGCTTGCCCACCCGTATAAGAGCGTGCCGCACAGCCTATTTTTCTTAACGCTAAACTAAGCAGACCGATGGTTACTTGTTCACCTGTCGATAAAATTACATCCTTTTCTCGTGCCGTACCCGTGGCGTAGGTCGCATTGATTAAGCCCGTCAAACGATTGGTTTCACCCGACATCGCCGAAACCACAACAACAACCTCATGACCTTTATCAGACCAACGTTTAATACGTTTGGCAACGGCTTGAATCCTTTCAGGGCTACCAACTGAGGTTCCCCCGTATTTTTGAACGATAAGGCTCATTAATACTTTCTCCATAAAACAGACTAAAAAAAGGTGCAATAATGCGTCAAGGAAAACAGGCTATTCTTATATTATCGAAGCCTGTTATTTTATCTATATTCTTTAACATAAAAGAGATAAATCACACCATTCCAAATAATTTAGACTCGCGCCTTGACCCAAGTCGTCACCGAAGCCAATGCCCCCGCTAACGCGTCAGGGTTACTCCCCCCACCTTGTGCTAGATCAGGTCGTCCCCCGCCTTTGCCATCAATTTGTTGAGCAACGTGCTTTAATAAATCACCTGCTTTAATTTTTTTGGTTTCTGCTTTGGTTATGCCAACAACTAAGCTTACTTTACCGTTTTTAACCGTCGATAGCACCACGGCGGCGTGTCCTAGTTTATTTTTTAACTGATCAACCGTATCCCGCAATGATTTCGGATCAACGCCCTCTAAACATTTTGCTAATACCTGAACCCCGTTAACCGTTTCTGCTTCTGTGGCTAAATCTGACCCTGCTTGAGCGGCTAGTTTTGATTTTAATTGATTTAACTCTTTTTCCAATTGCCGATTTTTTTCAACTATCTGGCTCACTTTAGTCCCCACCTCTTGTAACCCTGATTTTACCTGAGTCGCAATCTGCTGTAAGTGTCCTTGTTGTGATCCCACCCATTCCAATGCATTAGCGCCTGTCAAGGCTTCGATTCGACGCACCCCTGCGGCAACGCCACTTTCACTGACAATTTTAAACAATCCAATGTCGCCCGCACGTTGTACATGAACACCGCCACAGAGTTCGGTGGAATAACCGATATTAACCACCCGTACCGCATCACCGTATTTTTCACCAAATAAAGCCATTGCACCAGAGGCTAAAGCATCATCCATTGACATAATATCCGCTTGCGCTTCAGCATTTAAACGGATTTGCTCATTCACCAGCGCTTCAACCTGAGCTATTTCATCAGCACTCACAGGATCACCGTGCGAGAAATCAAAACGGAGTTGTTTATCCGTCACCGACGAGCCTTTTTGCTCAACATGCTGACCTAGTACCTGTTGCAATGCTTTATGCATTAAATGTGTGCCTGAATGGTTGAGTATAATCGCTTGTCGGCGTAGTGCATCAACATGGGTTTCGATAGCATCCCCTGTACTTAAATCACCCGACTGCATCACACCATAATGAATAAATACCCCGCCTTGCTTTTGTGTGTCATGGACTTCAAAGCAACTATTATTACCTATAATCGTCCCCCTATCACCCGCTTGACCACCCGACTCTGCATAAAAAGAGGTCGATTGTAAGACCACTTGCGCCTGATCCCCTGTACTAATCTGTTCAACGCTTTGACCATCAACAAAAAGCTGTTGAAGGGTTGTGTTAACCGTCAGTTGCTCGTACCCCTTAAACTCAGTATCCCCTTCTACCGCAAGTTTATTATCATAATTAATCGCAAATTGACCCGCCGCCCGCGCCCGCGCCCGCTGAAGATCCATCGCTGCATCAAACCCCGCTTGATCAACCTTTAAACCACGCTCACGGGCAATATCGGCGGTTAAATCCAGCGGAAAACCATAGGTATCGTAAAGTTTAAACACCACCTCACCCGAAAGGGTATCACCGTCTAAATCAGCAATCCCTGCTTCTAATATTTTCATCCCTTGATCTAAGGTTTGAGCAAAGCGGTGCTCTTCTTTTTTTAGCGTTTTTTCAATCTGTGATTGAGCCTTAGCCAGTTCGGGATAAACACCGCCCATTTCATCGACTAAAGGCGCGACTAGTTTATAGAAAAAAGCATCATTTAAACCCAGTTTATGCCCATGCCGTGCTGCACGACGAATAATACGGCGCAACACATAACCTCGCCCTTCATTCGAAGGCACAACCCCATCGGTAATTAAAAAAGCACAAGAACGAATATGATCAGCAATCACTTTAAGCGAGGCATTATTAAAGGCTTCAGATTCACTATCAATCGTTGCCAATCTCGCAATCGCTTTTAACAGATTTTGGAAAAGATCAATATCATAATTACTGTGACCGTGTTGCAAAATGGCCGTTAAACGCTCTAAACCCATGCCCGTATCAACTGAAGGCTTAGGTAAAGGCGTTAGTGTCCCATCCTGTGAACGGTTATATTGCATAAACACTAAATTCCAGATTTCAATATAACGATCACCCTCTTCCTCAGGTGTTCCTGGAGGCCCACCCCAAATATGCTCACCATGATCATAGAAAATTTCAGTACACGGTCCACAAGGTCCTGTATCCCCCATTTGCCAAAAATTATCTTTTGCGCCAATACGACTCAAGCGATCCGCAGGAAAACCAATTTTATTCAGCCAAATATCAGCGGCTTCATCATCCGCTTCAAACACGGTTACCCAAAGCTTTTCAGGCGGCAATTTAGCAACTTCGGTTAAGTACTCCCATGCAGACTGAATCGCCTCTTCCTTAAAGTAATCACCGAAACTAAAATTACCCAACATTTCAAAAAAAGTATGATGACGTGCGGTATACCCCACATTCTCTAAATCATTATGCTTCCCCCCAGCTCGCACACAACGCTGTGAGGTCGTCGCTCGACGATAAGCCCGTTGCTCATCCCCTAAAAACACATCTTTAAACTGAACCATGCCTGCATTTGTGAATAACAAGGTTTTATCATTAGCAGGTATCAAAGTACTCGAAGCCACCGCCTCATGCCCTTTAGCTACAAAAAAATCCAAAAACTGTTGTCTCACTTCGGCTGTTGTTATCATTTTTTAACGTTCCATCTATCCACAAATTACAGAAGCCGTATTGTCTATGCAACAGGAATGAGATTCAAGCGAGAAAAGACCTTAGATGTCAGGGACCATGTGATCATGGATATATTCCAGAAAGAAGCTATGCTCTTTGCAAAGCAAGAGAAGTCCTTCAAGAGATGTTAAATGACAGCAAGGAAAAGGTCTAATGTTGTTGCTAAAGCCCTTTTTTATATTAATAA
>JAGLBW010000168.1 GCA_023146545.1 Cocleimonas sp. | reverse complement strand
TCTCCTGTTGAAGGTGCGGTTGCTAATGAACTGAGTCGCCCTGTGCCAGAAGATGAGCGCCAAGATCGTGTTGAGCGTTTTATGCAAGTTCAAGCTGAAATCAGTGCCGCGAAACTTTCTCAACAGGTGGGGCAGCGTTTAACGGTACTAACCGATGAGGTGGGTGATGACTTTACCCTTGCCCGCAGTTATTGTGATGCGCCAGAGATTGATGGGGTGGTCTATATTGAAGGTGAGCGTTTAGAGTCAGGACAATTTGCCGAGGTAGAAATCACTCATGCCAGTGAACATGATTTATGGGGAAGGCTGGTTTAATCACACGTAAGCCGTTCAAAAAAGGCTTGTATCACAGGGTGCAAGTCTTTAGTCAAACCTAATGACGATAATCAGTACGGTATTGAATTAAAATTAACAACAACATGCCCACGTACAGCCATGAATTCCCTAATAACCATAACACTAACGGCACCGCTAAATAGTAGCTACGCATCCCCAACATGTAATGGGAAGCCCCATTAAACACCGTGCGAATTGCATAGCGTTGATGATTTTTAATCACATCAGGTTCTCGAATACAGAGGATAAATCCTGCTTTATTGTAGTAGCGAATCGACAGCGTGAAGTTGAAAAAAGAGAAAAATAACACAATCATTAAAATCAGTAATTTAGCTCTAAAAAACTCGATTTGAACTACCTCTTCTAAACCCAAGGTATTATGTCGCAAAGCAAGAATGGCTAATGACTCAGGATCTAATAAGAAATTTAGCACCGCCAATGCCAATAATGACCCTGTAGACGCTAAAAAAGTAGCAGACATTGACCAATTGCGTAAGGTTTGGATGGTTAAGATATTTAAGTTGTTTTTCATCACACTGATCACCCATGCTTTACGCGCGGCATTATACGTACCAATAGCAGTCACTAAGGGGTTGGTTCTGATTCGATAAATTAAAATAAGGTAGTAACAAAGCAACAACGCAAAGGCGGGTAAGGAATAATGTATCCCAGAGTGAAACGTCATAAAATTAATCCAAATAATAACATGCAGATCAAATCTGCCTTGATAGTGGTTGCTCCAACAAAAAAAGCACTGTTGCATACAGTGCTTTTTTTGTAAGAAAATTTAAAAGTAGGCTATCCGATAACCGATATCCCTACCGTAAAAATTACTTTGAGATATTAATAATATAGTCAACAGCAGCCTTTACCTCATCATCAGAAAACGACAAGTTTCCACCTTTTGGTGGCATCGCGCCTTTTCCTTTAATGGCTGAATTATAAAGCGCATCCATTCCTGTTGCGATTTTAGGAGCCCATACCTCCTTTTTACCTAAAACAGGAGAAGCGGCAACACCCGTATCATGACAAGCAAAACACGTGGCTTTATAAACCTTCTCACCATCAATCCCTGCTTTTTCAGCAACCTTTTCTACCACAGCAACAGGTGCTGGGGCGGCTGGAACTGCGGATTTAACGTCAGGTGCTACTGGCGCAACAGGTTTAGCTTCAGGAGCGGTTGGCGCTGGGGTAGCATCAGGTTTAGCGTGTACTGGCTTATCTACTGTAGGTGCAGTGGGTGCAAGTATTTTAGCCGCTTCTTCCATCGTCGCATTTAATAAGACTGAGGCTGCTTTGATCGCATCAGATGGTGTTGGTGCTTCAACTGTTGGAGCCGTCGGCGCGCTTGGCTCTGCTTGTATCTTGTCGACTACAGGTGCGGTTGGTGCACTGGGTACTGCTGCTTGAGCAGGTTTTGCTTCTGGAACAGCTGTTGGTGCTTGAGGTGCGCTAGGTTGAACCACGATTTCAGGCTTTATTGGCTTGGCAGGCTTTTCATTAGCACTGCTATTATCCGTTGAGACGGGAGCTTTAGTGTTTGGGGCTTTAATATCAGAGGCTTTAGTATCAGGCGCGTTAACATCAGTGGTCTTAATATCCCCTTTACTTTCTGTCGAAGTATCTGCACCTTTAGTATCGCCACCAAGATCAAACCCTGCGGCTTTTGTCATATAAAAAATAGATGCTTTTAACTCTTCGTCGGTAAGGGTTGGGTCACCCCCTCGTGCAGGCATTGATCCTTTACCATCTGTTGCCGTTTTAATTAAGGCAGGTAAGCCATTAGCAATGCGTGGTGCCCATTGTTCTTTTGAACCAAATTTAGGCGATTCCAGTATGCCTGTGCTATGACAGCTAGTACAAACTGTTTTATAAACGGCTTCACCCGAACGAGCAACTTTTGGCTTTGACTTATCGACCACATGGACATTACCCAGTGGCTTTAAACTTTCGTTCGCAACCGCCATTTGTCGCGAAGTATCTTCTGCACCTTTGATCGAATTACGTTCAATTGTCGAGAATAGGTTTGCTATCAAAATAAAAACAGTAACGCCTAAGATTGCAAGTCCCAGTACTAACGCGATGGGTGCAATGGGATCTTTCTGTGGTTGATGGGCCATAAGTTGTCTCCTAATTGTCCCCTAAGTTCATACAAAGAGGTACCAGATAGTCTAAAAATAATGCGATGATTATATGCGAAAAGTCTAATAGACTCTATAAAGGGAGCTTTAATTCCAAAAAATAAATGTTAATTTTTAAGCTAAACAATGGACTAATTATAAGCAGTTTCGACTGCAATCCCTTAATTAATCTACTGCGAGGAGATTGTCTGAGAACAAAGACAATGACGACAAACGCTAAAAGAAATAGAAATTCATTAGCCCACATTAAAAAAAACCAGCAATAAGATGAAATCATTGAAAAGATCAAATGACATCACGCCTTTCAGAAGCTACAATCCCCCTTTCACTTAAAGCACCCGTAGCTCAGCTGGATAGAGTGTCGGCCTCCGAAGCCGAAGGTCATGCGTTCGAATCGCATCGGGTGCGCCATACCTTATTTCAAGGTACGCCTGCTTTTTTAATCCTAAATTTTCCCCTAAAAATACCCTTTCTTATACTTGATGTTCGCTTCATAGAGCGTTGATATAGATCAAGCCTATCTCTACAGTCATACAAAAAATAATCAACACTATACTGAAAGTAATAGCCGCTATTGACGATATTAATACTCTAAAATGAAAAGATGTAATCAAATAGTGATAGAACTTTAGGTATGATGGCTTTAAATGAGGTCTTATAAGGAGTGATTAATCGTGAACAATACCCTTCCATTGATGTTGCTGAGTACGCTTGTCGTCGATTTAACTCCTTGCGGCGGCGGTAGATCAACAACACCTGCAAAACGTCTTGTGAATATGAATAGGACAGGCATTGATTTTATCAAACAATAAGCTTCACTTTTTCAGAGGAAATATCAGGTGCTTATCAAAAAAGGCAAGTTCATTAAAGATCATCAGGTCACCGATTATTCGGTGTATCAAAACCGTCGTGATTTTATAAAAACAGCGACGGGCTTAGGTTTAGCGGCGGCAACAGGTGGAATTATTCAACCCAGCTTCGCTCTATCAAAACCAACGGGGTTTTCTACTCAAGAAGCAAAAACACCGTATAAAGACATTACCAGCTATTGTAATTTTTATGAATTTGGCACAGGAAAAGCTGATCCTAAAAAATACGCAAAAAACTTAACCACATCACCTTGGTCGGTACTGATTGAAGGCGAATGCGAAAAAACAGGGCGGTATGATTTAGACGATTTACTTAAACCCTTATCAATAGAAGAGCGCATTTATCGTTTTCGTTGTGTAGAAGGTTGGTCAATGGTGATTCCTTGGATGGGGTTTCCTTTAGCTCAACTAATTAAACGCATGAAACCAACCGCCAAAGCAAAATACGTTTATTTTGAAACCTTATATGACCCTAAACAGATGCGAGGACAAAAAACAAAAGCATTGGATTGGCCTTATATTGAGGGATTACGTATTGATGAAGCAATGAATCCACTCACCTTGATGGCAACAGGTCTTTACGGCAAGGATTTACTCAATCAAAATGGTGCGCCTTTGCGTTTAGTTGTGCCTTGGAAATATGGTTTCAAAAGCATAAAGAGTATTGCCAAAATACGGTTTATGGAAAAACAACCCGTCAACTCATGGCAAAAAGCCAATATGACCGAATATGGCTTTTACTCTAATGTCAATCCACAGGTTAATCACCCACGCTGGAGTCAACGTAAAGAACGGCGCATTGGCGAATTTCGTAAGCGTAAAACTAAATTATTTAATGGTTATGCCGAACAAGTCGCTGGATTATATTCAGGGATGGATTTAAAGAAGAATTTTTAGAAAAAAACGTAATGTGATACCCAAGATGAAAATAACTAGAAAAACAAGAATAGCGATGATTAAACCCTTTGTTTTTCTTTTATTATTACTCCCCGCCTTACTGTTAGCAGGGGCCTTTTGGAATCAAACCTTAGGAGCAAACCCCTTAGAAGCAGTGATTCGTAACTTGGGTGATTGGGCATTACGTCTTTTATTATTAACCCTTGCCCTATCCCCCTTACGACGTTTAACCCATTGGGGGCAATTACTGCGCTTGCGCCGAATGGTAGGGTTGTTTGCCTACTTCTATGCGGTTTTACATTTAATGGGCTATTTATGGTTTGATCAATTCTTTGACTGGGGTGAAATTGGCTATGATATTCTAGAACGTCCTTTTATTACCATTGGCATGTTGTGCATTGTTTTACTTACCCCACTCGCATTAACCTCAACTAACGCGATGATGCGGCGGATGGGTAAGCAATGGAAACGCTTACATTTCCTTGTCTATCCTATTGCTATTTTTGCCATTGTTCACTTTTTTTGGATGGTCAAACTTGATGTCTCTGAACCCACCCTTTACGCCATTATTTTAGCGGTATTATTAGGTGAACGGCTGTTACGGTTCGTGCTAAAAAACAAAAGGTAAAAGACCGTCATACCCTTGATACCTTATGATTTTTTGTAGCGTTGATCTAATGACCAACAACAAGCAACCACTGAACGATTGATAGTAAAACCATCCTTTACAATTTTAGGCTAGCCTCGCGACATTTCAATATTGATGGCTTAAAGAAGGACGGGATTATTTATCAGATAAACGGCAAGGTTGATACGGTTCAATTTATTCTTGATCAGGTTCATCCTGTTCTTATGGCTAGAATGGCTTTAAACCGCGTAACAGTAAGCTAAAAACCCATCAAAAGAGGCAGGTTTAGCACGTTGCCCAATAAAAATATTTATGGGTACGATAGAAATGAGACTAATATTCTGATTTATTAGCCGTTGATATTCTAGTAGAATAAAAATTCTTAGTGGAAATTAGATAGTTACTAATAACGTTGAGTATGCTTACTAAGGAGCGTCTAAATGATAATTATATTAATAAAACCAACGTAACTATCCTACTATCAACTAACTAAAATTAGGGGTTATTTGTGATTAACAATCGAGTTTTATACGTATCTAGTGGTTTATTATTTCTAGCATTACTTGGAGGATGTGCTAGTAATAATACCAAACAAATTGCTGCAACATCGTCGGCAACAAACAACGTTGCACCACCAAAAACCGTTGTCCGTGTGCAGCCTCAAGTTATACCGACAGCGATACCCAAACAAGCCAGCCGCGGTATTTCACCTGCAATTTCTCATGTAGTTCAAAAGCCACGTGTCGCACCAGCAAAGATTGTGCGTAAACCAGCGCGTCGTAATATTAAACCACAACAGATTGTAAAAGCACCTGTACGTCGTCATGTTGCACCAAAAAAGGTAGTGAGAAAAACACCTGTGCGCCGTTTTACCGCACAACGAAAAGTGGTCAGAAAAGCGCCCGTACGTCGTTATACTGCCGCTCCACGAAAGGTAATAAGAAAAGCACCTGCACGTCGTTATGCCGCGCCTCGCTATGTGGCTAGAAAAGCACCTACACGCCGTTATACTGCACCACGCTATGTGGCTAAAAAAGCCGCTCCACGCCGTTATGTTGCGCCGCGCAAGGTTGCTCGAAGAGCGACTCCGCCCCGTCGTCATTATCGTCCTAAAACAGTTAACCGTAGCGTGAAATATCGTCCGCGTGCAAGAGTACCACAACAACACAGTGCTTATTTAAATGGTGATTTTGCGGGGAATCCAAAAGCAACACGTTTTATTGATAAAATGGTGTCCCGTCATGGCTTTAGCCGTACTTACCTCAATGGTATTTTAGGGCGTGCTAAAGCAACGACTTGGATGCGTAAAATGGCGGCAAAAGATGATCGCCCGATTAAAAGACGTAAGCGCAGAAAGAGTTCCGGTGGTGCATCATGGAGTCGTTACCGTAGTCATTTTTTAACATCACGCCATATTAATGCAGGAGTTGCTTTTTATAAGAAAAACCGTCGTCATTTTGAACGTGCCGAACGTCAATACGGTGTCCCTAAAGAATATATTATGGGTATTTTAGGGGTTGAAACTATTTTTGGGGGTAATGTTGGTAAAAACCGTGCGATTGATGCCTTGGCAACAATGGCATTTAAAACGACGCGACGTAGCCGTTATTTTGAGAGTGAATTAGAAAGTTATATTTTAATGACTCGTAGTTCACGGATTGACCCTCTACAACCTAAAGCATCCTATGCGGGCGCTTTAGGGTTGTGCCAGTTTATGCCCAGCAATATTAAACGTTACGGTGTTGATTTTGATGGTGATGGTGGCGTTAATCTTTGGAAGCCTGCGGATGCTATTGCCAGTATTGCACGTTACTTTAAAGGGCACGGTTGGAGAACAGGTGAAATGGTCGCTGTACCCGCGAGCAATCGAGGCACAAGTTATCGTAGCTTTAGCACAGGTTTTAAACACAAGTACAGTAAGTCACGCTTATCAAGGAAAGGGATTACCGCCGCTTATCAGCATAATATGAGAGGCTCGCTTAGCTTGGTTAAGTTGAAAACACATGGCGGTGATGAACTATGGCTAGGGGGTAAAAACTTTTATGTGATCACCCGTTATAACCACAGCACTCATTATGCAATGGCGGTACATCAATTGGCACAGGCAATTAAGCAACGTATCGAGCCTAATTCTGTACGCCCGATGCGTTCTCGTTCGATTGCCCCCCCTGCACGTCCTAAGAATAGATCCATTAGTGTTGAAGAAGCAATGGAATTATTATCCGCGTCTAATGACCGTAAAGACTTTATTATTCAATTACGTGAGCTAGTTGCCAAAGAGTCAACGGTCTAAACGCATTGGACAATAAGTCATCCCAACACAAGGGGAGTGTAGCTATCAGGCTATACTCCCCTTTTTTAATGATCTTAATAATAGCCCTCGTTTACGTTTAAAAAATGTTATATTTATAACCAAATTTATAGACAATAAAGGGAAACTGCATTACGACAGTGATTATCCCATTGTAAAAAGGGGCAAAAATAAAAAATGAATCTCATTTACCATACGTCTATTGCTGTGCTTGTAATGACATTGAGTGCTTGTGATAGGATACCGAGTATGCCAAATATTCCGAGCATACCAGCACCTCGCATGGATAATAATAGGCTACCGTCTGGAGTAGAGGTACAACAAGCCAACGCTTTATTACGTGGAGGGCAACGTAAAGAGGCGGCACAGGCTTATTTTTCTGCCGCTAAGAAATACCGATCGCCTGATCGAGAACGTTTGATTTTACAAGCAGCGGAACTCGCCAGCCTGATTTCTGATAATAGCTTAACCCAAAGCTATCTTTCAACTTTAGGTAATCGGCGACTTAACCCACAAAATGATGCGCGTTATCGTTATATCCAAGGGCAAATGGCAATCTCCGATGCAAATTATGTTGCTGCTTTGCGCCTATTACCAAAAAATGTTAAGCGACTTCCTGAAGGTTTAAAACGTAAAATACTCAACGCACGTTTAAGTTCCGCTCAACTCAATGGTAATACACTTGTATTAGCTACTGAGCTGGTATTGCAAGAGCCACATTTAAAACAACGGCATGAAGTTAAGCTCAATCATGATCGCGTTTGGAGTCAAGTTTCACGTTTAACCGAGTCGGAATTAAACCGCGCAAGAACACAGGTGCGTCACCCCATTATGCGAGGCTGGTTAGATCTTGGCTTTTTAGTGCGTATATCAGAAAGTGACCCAGTACAACTGAATCGGAATATAAAAAAATGGCAACGTAATTTTTCTCGACACCCTGCCAATCCACAAGCTGCAAAAATGATCAGAAAAATTGCCGTACCGATTGAGCCTATTGTACGAAGGCAACCCCCCGTTCGTACACCCTCAAGAACAACAAGACCTGTTGTTAATCCTAGACCGATTCCTGCACCTGTTGTCAATCCAAAACCTCTGTTTCCTAATCGGGTAACACCGCCTGCACTGCCCAAGACCATTCGACGCGTTGCCGCTATTTTACCGCTTTCAGGTTCATTAGGTGGTGTAGGACAGTCGTTGTTAAGCGGAATTAAAAAAGCACAAAAGGATTATGCATCGGATATTGAGGTTAAGACCTATGATTCTAACGTAGGGGATATTGGATCAATTTATCAAAAAGCCGTGAATAGCGGTGTTGATTTTATTATCGGTCCGTTTAGTAAAACTAAAATAGCGCAGTTAAGCCGTGTTTCAGCATTGCCCGTGAATACATTAAGTCTTAATTATATCGAGCAAGCCCGATTGCCCACAGGTCTTTATCAATTTGGTTTATTACCCGAAGATGAGTCGATTCAAGTGGCTCAGAAAATGTTAGCCAAGGGTTATCGTAATGTCGCTATTATTGCACCTGATTCAAGCTGGGGGCGACGTTTACGCGATAGCTTTGGTACGGTATATACACGAGGCGGCGGCAACGTTCGAATTACAATTAACTATGCCAATCGAAACACTAATTACAGCGGTGTTTCTAAAGCCCTGACCAAAAAGAAAGCCTCATTAGAGGCTATTTTTCTTGCCGCATCACCGACACAAGCGCAAGGCATTCAAACCGTATTACGTAAAAATAATTTAAAACCCTTACCTGTCTTTGCAACCTCACACATTTACAGTGGGATTAACAACTCCTATAAAAATGTAAGCCTAGAAGGAATTCGTTACACCGAAATTCCTTGGATTTTAGAAGTCGTCAAAATGGGTTTACCACAAAATGCACAATACCCTCGTTTACGTGCTTTGGGCATGGATGCCTTAATGGTGGCGCGAGGTCTGCCAAAGCTAAGAGGCGGTGCGGTATTAAATGGTAGAACAGGACAGATTAAAGTCAAGCGCAACGGCACATTACATCGTAAACTCAAGTGGGCTAAGTTTAATGGTGGCTCTCCCCTTCCGCTCTCTCAATAGCAACCCACACCGTAATGCCTAATAGAAACAAAATCCGCGCCTTGAACAATCAAAAAAAAGGGGTGGAAACGGAACACTTTGCAAGTGATTACTTGCAAGCAAAGGGTTTACAGCTTATTCAGCGTAACTTTCACAGTCGTTACGGTGAAATTGACTTAATTATGCAATCCGATGAGACGCTAGTCTTTGTTGAAGTCCGTTACCGTAAAAACAAAACCTTTGGTGGAGCCGCCGCGAGTGTTACACGGAAAAAGCAACAGCGGATTATCAAAACAGCTTTAGTTTATCAACAGCGTTATGCGCCCCACAATAATATGCGCTTTGATATCCTTGCCATTGATGGCGATTATTCTAAAACACAGTGGATTCAAAATGCCTTTATTGGGTTTTAGATCCTACCCTTTCAATATCACAGCGCATGATGGAAAAGAAAGCAGATAAAAGGGCTAAATAAGATTAAGACTAAATCCTCGCGCTTAGAAAGTTATTAGCGGAGTAATTAAGCAATCTCTCCTGATTTTTCGTGCGTATTCCAGAAATATCACACGCGCTAAGCGATTGCCTCCTTTTCTTTTTGACTATTGGTGCAAAGCGTTCTATGCTCTTTGGTGTCTGATTTAATGTCTCTTTATTTAGTGAGCGGTATTTTTTCAGCAAAAATCGCCCTGCAAGGTTGTTA
>JAGLBW010000167.1 GCA_023146545.1 Cocleimonas sp. | reverse complement strand
CCCAGCAAAATATCGCGCACTTGAGTGACACCAATGCTCAGGCAAATTAATATTTAAAAAAATTACGTTCGATATATTACAAGAAGCTCACCTGTAACCTCTATTCTGTACCTATAAATATAAAACCAAATCATTTATGATCTCTTCTTCGTTCACCAAAAACAACACGGGTTTATGATATGGCTTATCAAAATGATGTTAGTAACTGTTCACCGTAAAGATGCAGCAATGAGAGTAGCGACAAAAAGAGTAACAATAGTTGTCGTAAATAGCACAGCTATGGGGACTAACGTTTAGCAATATGGAGATACAGTGGGTATTGGTTTACCTTAGCTTGGGTGCTGTGGTTGGTTTTTTTGCAGGGCTATTTGGTATTGGTGGGGGCGGTATTATGGTTCCTGTCTTGACCAGCTTGTTTGTGATGCAGGGGTTTCCTGTTGAGCATATTGTTCATGCGGCGCTTGCAACCTCTATGGCGGCGATTATTACCACCTCTATTTCAAGTTTTCGGGCACATCATCAACAAGGTGCGGTTAATTGGTCTGTGGTCAAGGGGATGAGTTTGGGTATCTTTTTGGGTACTTTAGCGGCTACGTTTATTGCGGCTCAACTGTCTTCTTTACCGTTGGCTATCTTCTTTTCCTTGTTTATGTTTTATGTTGCGATTCAGATGTTGCTGAATATAAAACCTAAACCCAGTCGCCAATTACCGAATCATTTAGGTTTATCTTTGGTGGGTAGTGGTATTGGCGCGGTTTCTGCGCTGGTTGCGATTGGGGGTGGTTCGTTAACGGTTCCTTTTTTAACGTGGTGTAATGTTAAAATTCAGCACGCGATTGGTACATCCGCCGCAATTGGTTTACCGATTGCACTGGCAGGGACGCTAGGGTATTTTATCAATGGATTGAACACTTATGGAATGCCTGATTTTTCTTTAGGTTATCTCTATTTACCTGCGGTATTGCTTATTTCAATCGTAAGTTATTTTACAGCACCTTTGGGGGTCAAGTTAGCACATAAACTACCTGTTTCAATCCTAAAAAAATTATTTTCAGGCTTGCTAATCTTATTAGCGTTGAAGATGTTGCATACCGTTTTAATACATTAACATTAAACTATATTGAGCTGATTTTATCATCCTTTACGCAAGCTAAGATTCTCTGGTTAAACGGACAATATTGCTTTGCGTTGAATTCTAGCGGGTTTTGGGGTAAAGCGGTATTTGCTCTGTTTTAACTGGAGTTCTTATGTCTGATTTTATTTAAGACGGCACAGGTATTTTAGGATGAATAACCAGTACCGTCGTTCAAACGATTAAGCCGTTATACTTTAACCATCGGCTTTAATTTCCAAATCTCACGGTTGTAATCTTGCATGGTGCGATCGGTAGAGAAAAAACCACTGCAAGCGGTGTTCATAATACTCATTTGCCCCCATTTCTCTTGATCTCTCCAGACGGATGCCACTGCTTTTTGTGCTTCGATATAGCTTCTAAAGTCGGCTAATGTCATCCAAGGGTCGTCAGGGTTGTAGAGGCTTTGGATAATACCATCAAAAATATTGGGTTCACAAGCATTGAAATGTCCTGACTGAATCAGTGTCATAACCGCTTGCAGTGCTTTGTCTTCGGCTACAATTTTGTCAGGGTTATAGTGACTTTTTAAGGCTTCAACGTCTTCTGCTTTTAAACCAAATAAAAAGAAATTTTCTGCACCAACGGCTTCTAATATTTCAATATTAGCACCATCATACGTTCCAATCGTCAAGGCTCCATTCATCATGAATTTCATATTGCCTGTGCCTGAGGCTTCTTTTCCAGCGGTTGAAATTTGTTCTGATAAATCGGCAGCAGGTGCAATGACTTCCATTGCAGAGACCCCATAGTTAGGAAAAAAGACCAGTTTTAATTTATCACCGACATCAGGATCATTATTAATAATGTCGGCCACGTTATTGATCATTTTAATCAGACGTTTAGCTAAGGCATAACCCGGTGCTGCCTTTCCTCCAATTAACACACAACGATTCACCCAGTTTTCGGTATGACCTTGTTTAATTTGCTGGTACAAATAGATAACGTGCAATACATTGAGTAGTTGACGTTTATATTCGTGAATACGTTTCACTTGGATGTCGAATAAAGCGTGAGGGTTAAAGGTGACTCCGCACAGGGTTTCAACCAAATCACTCAGATGTTGTTTATTGGCTTGTTTAACGCGCTTGAATTCTGTTTTAAAGGAAGGATCGGTGGCAAAGTCCTTTAATGCTGAGATCTTTGATAAATCAGCAATCCAATCATCACCAATGGTACGGCAAAGTAAAGCAGTCATTGTAGGGTTCGCGTGTGCAATCCAGCGCCTCGGTGTTACCCCATTGGTTTTATTGGTAAACTTTTCTGGCCATAATTGATAAAAATCATGAAAAAGTCCTTCGCATAGCAGTTGGGAGTGTAGTGCCGCGACACCATTAACTGAAAAGCTGCCGACAATGGCAAGGTGTGCCATACGAACTTGACGACAAGCGCCTTCTTCAATAATCGACAGGCGTTGATGACGTTCGGTATCACTTGGCCATTTAAGCTGTACTAAGCGCATAAAGTGGGCATTAATTTCATAAATAATATCCAGCAGACGGGGTAATAAACGTTCAAATAAAGGGACGGGCCATTTTTCTAAGGCTTCGGGCAGTAGGGTATGATTGGTGTATGCCATCGTTTGGGTAGTGATGTGCCACGCTTGATCCCAACCCATGCCTTTTTTGTCCATTAAAATACGCATCATTTCGGCAACAGAAATAGTGGGGTGGGTATCGTTCATTTGAAAAACAT
This sequence comes from Cocleimonas sp., assembly GCA_023146545.1. Taxonomy (GTDB): domain Bacteria; phylum Pseudomonadota; class Gammaproteobacteria; order Thiotrichales; family Thiotrichaceae; genus JAGLBW01. The sequence goes on along the minus strand of JAGLBW010000167.1, from coordinate 12,050 downwards.
TTTGAGCGATAAAGTTGTCATAACCTTCACCCCGTTGTTCCCATTGACGAAAAACATCTTGCAAACTGGCGGAGGCTAAAAAATATTGTTGGCGTAAGCGCAGTGCTTTACCGTTTTCGCTGGAATCATTCGGGTACAGCACCATCGTAATATGTTCAGCACTGTTTTTCTCTGCAACCGCTTCGGTATAACTGCCTGCATTGAATTCATCTAAATCAAACTCATCGGTTGCAAATGATTTCCATAGCCTTAAGGTGTTCACGGTGTTGTTTTTAAAGCCTGAAATGGGGACATCATAGGGAATAGCGAGCACATTATTGGTATTTACCCAGCGTGCGTGTTGTTGGTTGTGTTCATCACGATAAAATTCAGTATGACCACCAAATTTTATTTTTTGAGTGAATTCAGGACGTTCTAATTCCCATGGGTTGCCATTGCGTAACCAATGATCGGGTTCTTCTTCTTGATAACCGTTATTAATGGTTTGGCGGAACATACCGTATTCATAACGAATGCCATAGCCCATGACAGGTAACTGAAGTGTGGCACAACTGTCCATAAAACAGGCGGCTAAACGCCCTAGTCCACCATTTCCTAAGCCTGCATCAGGTTCAATACCTTCAATATCTTCTAAGTTAAGACAAAAATCTTCCAGTGCTTGGCGGGTGTTGCCATTGAGGTCTAAGTTGAGCAGATGATTACCTAATGCTCGTCCCATTAAAAATTCTAACGATAAATAATAAGCACGCCGTACCCCTGTTTTTTGATGTGCTTTTTCTGTATTACGCCAATCGACCATGACACGATCGCGTAAGGTCAGGGATAAGGCTTCATAAAGGTAGAATGGATCACAACCCTGATAACGTCCTAAATGATAGGTTAAATAATGCTGGAAACCTTTGCTTATCGCTGCAGAAGAAGAATTAAGTGGTTTGATGTCATCAGAAAGACAGGTTTCTATGGGAAGCTTTTTAGTCATATTTAATTTTTATTGATTTGATTTTATAAGGTGTGAGAAAGCCCCTGATAAACTAAAAAAATCAGCATTCATGTGTTTGAAGCTCAAATTATTTGATGTTTTGTTATAGCGGTTCTCTATAAGAAATAATACAGTGAGAACTAAGCATAACTCAAGCTTGAACAATATTTTAAAAGAAGCGAGCTAAAACAGCGGGGTGTTGAGTAACCGACGTTTTTTAAAGAGATAGCCCAATAAACCAAAATTTTGCCGTTTATCTGCTAGAATATTTTATCTGTTGATAAAGGATATAAGAATGAATTTACACGAATATCAAGCTAAAGCCCTTTTTCGTGACTATGGGATGCCAACACCTGTTGGAAAAAAGGTGACAACGGCTGAACAAGCAGAGCAAGCTGCCTTATCATTGGATACAGCTAACGTTGTGGTGAAGGCACAAGTTCATGCGGGTGGGCGAGGTAAAGCGGGCGGGGTGAAATTGGTTGAAACAGCGAAGCAAGCCCGTGATGTTGCTGAAAGTCTATTGGGTACGCACCTTGTTACCTTTCAAACTGATGCAAAAGGTCAGCCGATTAATACGCTGTTAATCGAAGAAACCTGTACCATTGATCGAGAGCTTTATTTAGGTGCAGTGATTGATCGTTCGGCACAGCGGATAACCTTGATGGCATCAACAGAAGGGGGGGTAAATATTGAAGAAGTAGCAGAGAAGACTCCTGAAAAAATACTTAAAATTAATATTAATCCAATGACGGGGGTTATGCCATTTCAATGCCGTGAATTGGCTTTTGGTTTGGGCTTAACTGGGATGCAGATTCGAGAGTTTACACGTATTCTAATGGGCTTAGGAAAGCTCTTTGTAGAGAAAGATTTATCGTTAGTAGAAATTAATCCGTTAGTGGTGACGGCAGAAGGCAATTTATTGTGTTTGGATGGAAAAATAAATATTGATAGCAGTGCTTTGTTTAGACATCCTGATTTAGTTGCACTTCAAGATGTAACTCAAGAAGATGAGCGGGAATTACGTGCGGCTAAATGGGATCTTAACTACGTTGCGCTGGAGGGAAATATTGGTTGTATGGTCAATGGAGCAGGTTTAGCGATGGGAACAATGGATATTATCAAACTTCAAGGGGGTGATCCTGCTAACTTCCTTGATGTGGGAGGAACGGCTACCGCAGAACGGGTTGCTGAAGCGTTTAAAATTATTTTATCGGATGATAAGGTTAAAGGGGTTTTAGTTAATATCTTTGGGGGGATTGTGCGTTGTGATTTAATTGCAGAAGGGGTGATTGCGGCGATTAAAGAGGTGGCGATTAGTGTCCCTGTGGTAGTGAGGTTAGAAGGTAATCGAGCGGTAGAGGGCGTTAACTTGTTGAATAGTAGCGGGCTAGAATTGATCAGTGCCACGGATTTAACCGATGCCGCGAATAAAATTGTTGCAGCGGTAGGAGCATAATAATGAGCATCTTAATTAATAAAGAGACTAAGGTCATTTGCCAAGGGTTTACTGGAAAACAAGGTACGTTTCATTCCGAACAAGCGATTGCTTACGGTACACAAATGGTCGGAGGTGTTACGCCAGGAAAAGGCGGGCAACAGCATTTGGGATTACCTGTCTTTAATACGGTAAAACACGCGGTGGAAACTACGCAAGCCGATGCGAGTGTGATTTATGTTCCTGCTCCTTTTTGTAAAGATTCAATTGTTGAAGCGGCTGAAGCAGGCATTGCACTGATTGTTTGTATTACTGAAGGTGTTCCTGCATTAGATATGCTAGAAGCTAAAATGATTGTCGATAGTTATGGTGTGCGTCTTATCGGCCCTAACTGCCCCGGTATTATCACCCCTGAAGCCTGTAAAATTGGTATTATGCCCGGTGAAATTCATCAAACAGGACGCGTGGGGATTATTTCTCGTTCAGGTACGCTCACTTATGAATGTGTAAAGCAAACCTCAGACCTTAGTTTTGGACAAAGCACCTGTATTGGCATTGGTGGTGACCCCATTCCCGGAACTAACTTTGTTGATGCCTTGGGTTTATTTGAAGATGATCCTCAAACCGAAGCGATTTTAATGGTGGGTGAAATCGGTGGAACTTCAGAAGAAGAAGCCGCCGAGTTTATTCAAAGCAATGTGAGCAAACCCGTTGTTGCTTATATTGCAGGCGTAACCGCACCCAAAGGAAAACGCATGGGACACGCTGGCGCTATTATTGCAGGCGGCAAAGGCACTGCTAATGAAAAATTTGCCGCTTTAGAAGCCGCAGGGGTTTATACCGTACGTTCCCCCGCAGAATTGGGCAAAGGTGTAGCAGATGCAACCGGTTGGAAATAGGCTTTAGAATCTCCTGTTTTTAGGTGAATAAACTCATATTATTAGCTGCCTGTTCCCAGTGCTCACTGTCTAGCAGGGCGGAACGATTAAATAATGCACTTCCTTTCATACGGTCAAGTCGTTGAGCCGATGCCGCCGATGGTTTTATTTTGACGTTATCGAGTATTTCTATAATGCTTTTTCGATTATTGCAAGGTAATATCATGTCGCAACCTGCTTCCAATGCGGCTTCTGCTCGCTCGGTATAACCCCCTGCAAAAGAAGCCGCTTTCATACCTAAATCATCGCTAAAAATAACGCCATCGAACTTAAGTTGTTGGCGTAATATGTCTTGTAGCCATATTCGTGAAAAACCAGCGGGCTTATCATCAATATTAGGGTAAATGACATGAGATGGCATCACCGCATCAAGCCCTTGCAAAAAGAGCTGGCTAAACGGAAGGATATCTTTTTCGAAAATAGCGGCTTTGGTGCGATGATCAATAGGAAGATCAATATGAGAATCTGCTTTAACGGCACCGTGACCGGGGAAGTGCTTTCCTGTTGCAGCCATGCCCGCTTCATGCATTCCTTTGATATAGGCTGCTCCTAGCTTAACCAATACATCAGGATCTTGGTGAAAAATACGGTCACCCATAAAGTCACTGATACCGTGGTCAAGGTCAAGCACAGGGGTAAAACTAAAATCAATACCGACGCTTTTAAGTTCCGCTGCCATAAGCCAGCCGTGTTGCTGTGCGAGTTGGAGTCCGTGTGCTTGGCTTTTATCATAAGCTTTGCCCAGCTCTGCAACCGCAGGCAGTGAGGTAAAACCTTCATGAAACCGTTGTACCCGTCCACCTTCATGGTCAATTGCAATTAATATTTCCTGCTTTGCACCGTCGCGAACGGTTTTAATTAAGTGTGTAATTTGTTCAATATTATAATAATTGCGAGAAAAAAAGATAAGCCCCCCAATCATAGGATGTTGCAAAATTTCTTTTTCCTCAGCAGTGAGTTCAGTCCCTGCTAAATCAAACATAACGGGTGAATAAGGCATAATGTTCTCTCATGGTTAACATTGAGTGTGGGATGTTTTTATATCAAATTTTAGTTTATTCGTCTCGCAATAAGATTGAGCGTTAGGTCGCTGATTGTTGCGCTACGTTTGCAGGGAGCAGATTGTGGGAAGGGGTGTTCTTAATACGATACTAAACAATAGATCGATTGATTTAAGCAAGCTTTTGGTTTTTAGAAAAGGCTCGAATGAGCTATTTAAGCATTTTTTTGAGGGTTTGAAAGGTAAACTGAGTGATTAATCTTTAAATATGGTCGGGACGGAGTGATTCGAACACTCGACCCCCACAACCCCATTGTGGTGCGCTACCAGGCTGCGCTACGCCCCGACTGAGCGCGAAGAATACAGGATCTTCTTTAGAAGATAAAGTAGATAAGTTGATTTTCTTATATTTTTTAGAAAAAGAGAGGCTATGTTTTATCCCCATATATTTAGAGACTAATTGTCGGGTATCACGCTTATGTTGTTGACGTTTTGAGGTTCGAGATGTTTTATGGCGACCGCCTTTTCGCATCAAGGGATGGTTAGCGATTGGATTACCCCTTCCCTTTAATGTTGGGGTTCTTTTATTACTCATCGTGAATAACTCCATTGATTGATAATGTGCAGGTGATGGTTTTTGTCTAAACCGTTCTGCTCTGAGAGCACTTTAAGCTTCTCTCAGGGTAAACGTTAATCTGAAGTCATTATCTTCGATAGTGTGTTCTTGCTTTGATTTTAATCGGGATCAGTTGTTGCTTTGGAGAAAAAGGGTTATATTTTTGTGTCGGGTTAGGGGTAAGTAAAGCAAGGAGAGAGTTCTTTAACGCTATAAGTCGTTTCATTATTGTCCTTCTGAGGGTTATTTTTTCAATAGATCTAATAAAATCACCGGCTATGAAACAGCAGGTGATGTTTTTTCTAGCCTTTCACACAAACCACTTGTTTTAAGGTATGAACGACTTCAATAAGATCATGCTGGTTTTTCATCACCTGATCGATATTTTTATAAGCCGCTGGGATTTCATCAATCACCCCGTTGTCCTTACGGCATTCAATGCCTTGTGTGAGTGCTTCTAAATCAAAACGATTGAATTGTCGTTTTGCAGCCGATCGGCTCATTTTTCGTCCTGCACCATGAGAACAGGAGCAAAAAGAAGCTTTGGTTCCTTTTCCACGAACAATAAAGGATTTTGTACCCATGCTACCCGGTATGATGCCAAGTTCATCTTGATAAGCGCTGATGGCTCCTTTTCGGGTGATAAAAACTGATTCGCCGTAATGGGTTTCTTTTTGAACATAATTATGATGACAATTAATTGCTTCTTTAGTTGCAATAAACGTGGGCAACTCTGTTTGAAGCGCTTTAACCACCAACCGCATCATTTCTCGGCGATTAATTAAAGCATAATCTTGCGCCCAATTGACTGCTTCAACGTAATCATTAAAATGTTGAGCACCATCAGTAAAGTAAGCAAGGTCTTTATCAGGCAAATATCCTAATTGATTTCCCATGTCTTTTTTAGCTAAATGAATAAAATAGCGTCCAATAGCGTTGCCAATACCACGACTGCCTGAATGCAGCATAATCCAAACATCATCGTTTTCATCAATACAAAGCTCTATAAAATGATTGCCTCCGCCCAATGTGCCTAACTGTCGTCCCCATGTGCGATGAAAGTTACGCATCATTTTAGTGAGACTGTTGTGTTTGCTAAGGATACTTTGTAGTGGTTTGTCCATTGATTTTAACAACGACGCTTTGACCTTATCACGTTGATGCATATTAAAGCCAACAGGAACAGCAGACTCAATAGCACGGCGTGAACGACGTAAACTATCAGGTAAATCATGTGCTTTTAATGAAATGCGTACAGCATTCATACCACAGCCAATATCAACACCTACAGCGGCAGGAATAATAGCATCTTTAGTCGGGATTACCGAACCAACGGTTGCTCCTTTGCCCACATGAACATCAGGCATTGCGGCAATATGGTGATGAATAAAAGGCAGTTGAGATAAATTACCTAATTGTGTCAATGATTGGCTATCAACGTCTTTTGTAAATATTTTTACAGGTACTCGACCTTTGTTTAAGGTCATTTGAACGGGCATAGTACTACCTACTTTTAAGCGCCTATAAAAAATTTACAGACACCTAACGTTATTTTTCTTCAAGCACAAAAAAGCCTTGAAGACAAACGTCATTCAAGGCTTTTTTGTAGAAAAACTACATTAAATTACTGAGTGACGCGAGAATCATCTCTCAATAAAACAATAGAGAGACCTAATGAACGGATGTGTTGTTTAGATCGAACATTGGAGTCTCCTATAAAAGTAGGTATTACTTGGTTTATGTCGCAGATAATCAATTAATATCAGCTAAATATGTAATAGATTATGAGGTAGTTTGTTTTTGTTTGTCAACTGGTTTTTTATTTAGTGCGATAACATCTCAATAAAAAGGCATATTAACGCCTCCATTTTCCAGCACTTAAGCTGGCTCCAATGATGTTGTAATGAAGGTTTTGAGTGCCTTGATCGTTTTGCTCAAGGACACGGATTAACAGTGCAATCCGTTTTTTATTGGTGCTTATAAAGTGACCTACAATCCTGAGCTGATCAAGTGGCTTATCATCGCTAAGTAGCTGCTTTTTCAATAAAATATTGGCAATCTTTTTAGTGCCTTTATTGTCTGATTTTAGAATAATGTGATAGTGGTGTTGTGCGGGGTAACGTCTGTCTTTTTTAAGGGTTATTGCATAATGAAAAGTATCACCATTGTAATGAATTGGGGCTGTTTTTAAATTGAATTTATGGTTTAGGCTGATGTTATATTGTTTAAATTTAGCGAGAATTTTTTGTTCATAAGGTTTCCCGCTAGGTGTACTTTGGACATTTTCAGGGGCTGTGGCTTCTGTTTTCGATATTTTCCAAATAATTTTATCTGAGATTAAATCTTGAACGTAAACCTTAAATTGTTTGTGATTGTCTGTGCTTTTTTGCTCTATTGCATAAGCAAATTTAGTACCATCACGCGACCAGCCTAATGGTGATAAGCTGTCTGTTAGACTGTATTGATGTGAGGTTGTTTGAGGTAAGGGAGTATCAGGAGCAATTGTTTTAAGCGCACCATTATTAAGCGAAGGCTCTTGAGAGACTGATGCGAGGTGTGTTTCAGCTATTTCTGGGGTGAGGGTTGTTTTGACGACTTCGGTTCCCGTATTTTCTTTTGTAATCGGGGGAAGCTTTTCATTATCTACTGTTTGTAAGGGAAGATCAGGTGTGGTTTGATTTTTTATCGGTAACACGAACTGATTATATTGTGATTTAGGATCATCCTCGCTATTACAGGAAGATAACATGAGGGTAAATAAAAGTAGTCCAACCCCTGTTGTTGTCGAAATAACTGACGAAAAATCTTTCCCTTTTTGTCTAATTTTCATGCTTCTCTTCCCTCTTGCTCAGTGATTTTTTGCTTCTACTGCTTGGCTACAGCGTGTTATAGCGGGCTGTAGCCTCCTGTATACTATTGAGTCGCACAGCTTTCAATAGTAATGAAGCTCATATTAGTCGTTGCTTTATATGATAAAAATAATTGAAAATCAAATGCTTGTGATTTTATATTTGAATGAGACGTTAAACCAACAAGCTAATCATTGCTATTGCCGCATTGGATAAATTGCGATCAGCATGAACAACAATCCCCAATTCGCGGTGAATTTCGAGTTCATCAACAGGGATTTCAATCACTTTATCGCTTAGCATGGTACGGGGGAGGGCGCTCCAACCTAAACCAATGGAGACCATCATGTGTATGGTTTCAAGGTAATTGGTTTCTAAGACAATATTTAAAGCCCCTTGCTTTTGGATAATGGGTTCTTCTATTAATGCACGGGTATAAGTTCCAATGGCGGGTAGAATGGCATTGTGATGTGCTAATTTTTCTAACGTAATATTTTTTTTATGTGCAAGCTGATGATCAGGTGAGATCGCAATGACTAAAGAATCATCCCACAATGGGGTTAATTTTAATCGTTTCGAGGGTTTTAGAGGCAGGGTGACAATACCCACTTCATAATTGCCTTTTTCAATTTCTCTACACGCAACCTCTGAGTCCATAAAGGCAATATCAAACTGCACACGAGGGTAGCGTTGGGAAAACGCTTTCAACGGTTTAGGTAAACGGCGCAAGCCAATATGATGAGAGGTGACCAAAGACAACTGCCCGCCAACTTTGCCACTTAAATCATTGATCACTTGATGGCTTTCATTAAAACTCTGTTTAATCCGTTGTGCAATAGGGTACAGGGCTTTACCTGCTTGATTGAGGATCACGCCTCGACCTATACGGTCAAACAGAGCGCAACCAAGGTGTTGTTCTAATAATGCAATTCGCTTACTGACCGCAGGCTGTGTGATATACAAGGTATCAGCCGCCCGCGAAAAGGAGTTGTGATCAGCAACGGCTAAAAAGGCAATGTAGTTTTTTAGATCCATTCCAACCTGATGCGTTATTTTTGATGTCCACTCACATAGGCGTGTAACGGCTTGGTATCTTCAAACGTTTTGAGTTGTGCTTCTGTGGCTTTTCCTTGATGTTTTTCTTTCCATTCTTCAATGCTCATACCATAGATAACGTGTTGGGCTTCAGCATAACTGATGGCTTCCCCACGTTCTAAACCCGCATTACGATACCATTTGCTAAGACAGTTACGACAAAAGCCTGCAAGGTTCATAATATCAATATTTTGTGCATCAGTACGGCGCTGTAGGTGTTTGATTAAGTCACGAAAAGCAGCCGCTTCCATTTCTGTTTGTGTTTTTTTATCCATAAAGAAAATTTCAAATAAGGTATTAAAGGATTGAAACAAGGTTGTTGTTACCGCGTTATTGTAAGGGGGTTACTTAAAATTACAATGAACCCGTTTAACCTTGGGAAAATTAAGGGCTAAGACTTGTTTGGTTTTAGTAGCAAGATCTTTCTTTTTTAAAGCTTTTGCTGCACAAATTTTGATTTTCAAGGCTTCCATAATAGCGGGTGTGCCTTGATGATGTTTAATGGCATAATCAGCACGATTAAAGGCAGCGATATAAGCCCGTCGTTTAAAGTAATATTTAGCAATATTCACTTCGCTTTGTCCTAAAGAGTTCTTTAAAAACGTCATGCGTTTATTGGCATCTTTGGTATATTTGCTTTGAGGATAACGGGTGAGTAATTTGGAAAAATCATGAAAGGCTTCTTTTTGACGCACATTATCTAAATCAGAAAAGCTCCGTGGGAAGACTTTATCCATCAGGCTGCCGCCACGATTAAAGTTGACTAAGCCACGGAGATAAATTGCATAATCTATTTTCTCACTACGTGGGTACATCCGAGTATAACGGTCAATAGTGTCCAGTGCGGTATCAGGTTCTTCGTATTTATAATAAGCAAAAGCAGATTCAAGTAAGGCTTTTTGTGCAAAAGGGCCTAAAGGATAACGGGCTTGTAAAACTTCATAGCGTTTAATCGCATCAGCATAATTGCCATTTTTTAACGCAATAGATGCTTTATTAAAGAGTTTTTCGGCAGAATCACTCATGGGAGGTTCAGAAGGTGATGATGAAAAGCTGGAACACGCAGTGGAATTTAAAGCGATGACAATAATTGTCAGCAATGTCCATAATTTCATAATATTACCTTTATAATTTGTATTGTTGATAGGCATTTCGAGTCTATTTTTCCTAACCCCAAAAGCTACTTTAGCAAGCCCTGCTTAGACTAAGTGACTTATCTGAACATTCCAGAAGGATTAAAGATGCTTCCAAAAAATGGAAAATCAATTGTATTTGCTACTTATTGAGGCACTAATTGTACATCAGATTAGGATATTATTATACGTTTGCAAATGGCGTGTCTTGTCGCTTAAAAATCCAGTGTTATGCCTACTTCTAAGAATTGTTCGAGAATATACAAAAAATGACAACAAACCAAACCCCTATTTTATTTAATGTCCCTTATGAACGCGCAGGTTTTCGGCTAGATCAAATTGTTGCTGAATTCTGTCCACAGTATTCACGTAGCCAATTACAAAAATGGATTAAATCAGGTCATGTATTGGTTGATGGAAAACAGCGAAAAAATAAAGATAAATTAGCAGGAGAAGAACAAGTAACGGTACAGCCTGTTTTAGTTGAACGGACAGATTCACTACCTGAGCATATTGATCTGGATGTGGTGTACGAAGATGAGGTGATACTCGTTATTAATAAACCTGCAGGTTTAGTGGTTCACCCTGGTGCAGGTAATACCCACGGTACATTGATGAATGGTTTATTAGCCTACAACACAGAACAAGCCCTTTTACCTCGAGCAGGTATTGTTCATCGCTTGGATAAAGACACGACAGGCTTAATGATGGTAGCAAAAACATTGGAAGCACATTATTGCCTTGTTGATCAATTACAACGTCGAGAAGTAAAACGTGAATACCTTGCATTGGTTTCTACAGAAGTGATCTCAGGAGCAACCATTGAAGCAAATATTGCACGCAACCCTCGTGATCGAAAAAAAATGACAGTCTGTAATGAAGCGGTGGGTAAACAAGCAATAACTCACTATCGCATTGAGAAAAAAATGCCAAAGTTCACCTTATTACGCGTACAACTAGAAACAGGACGAACCCATCAAATTCGAGTCCACTTGAGCTGGAAACATATGCCGATTGTTGGTGATAGAACGTATACAGGACGACTTAAAGTCCCTGCGGGCTTAGATGAAGCAACCCGAACTAAAGTACAACGTTTTAATCGCCAAGCCCTTCATGCTACACGCCTTACCATCACACATCCCCTAACGGGTGAGCTATGTTCATGGGATACACCGATGCCCAATGATATGCGGGATATGGTGGAGGCTTTGAGTCAAGCTGACCCTTTTTAATCCAGCCGTTCTCAATTTGACTTTCAATCGTTCTAAACCTTCTCACGATGATGGTCTCGGTATCTCCAGTCCCGCCATCATCGTCTCCAGTAAGTGATGCCAACGGTCAAAACAGATGTAGCGAGTAAGTTGCTCGAATATCATTGAAGAAGGTTTTTCTTGATCCTAACGCTTCACGTACTAACTGATACTCTTGATCAAAAAACTCCAGCAAGGTATGAACAAGAAATGAGAGTCTATTCAAGGTTGTCAAAGTAGACGAAAGATGCCGTTTTCCATAACCAAAATTATGATCAAGAGGGTATCCTTTTGTTTTAAGCGTGTTATTGTTTTCGTTCTCTTGTGATCACTAACAGATCATATCAGGGTAAAAAGAGGGTTCGGCGTAACTCGGCAACAATACCGTCTTGAACAAGGGGTAATGTGGTCTGTAAATGATCGGGTTGATGGCTTTTATCCGTCGTGTTATCACGACGTTGCCATTGACCAATCGTTTGACGGCTTACATTATAGTGATGAGCCAATGCAACTTGACTAACCCCCGTTGAGGCTTTAATTTCAGCACGAATCTGAGGCGTTGTGCGTGCTTCTGGATGGATAATCATTTTAAATGCTACCTTGGCGGCATCATTTAACCTTTCATGAAGGACTTCTCTTGCTCTGTAGAGAGCATAATGCCTTTTAGGAATAGATTTATGATCACATGGCAGCTGACATCCTGAGTTAAACCCAATAGCGTTGACACGGAACAAAATGAAAACCGACCGACG
>JAGLBW010000166.1 GCA_023146545.1 Cocleimonas sp. | reverse complement strand
GGGATAAATGCGGTGATGAACCTTTCACCGAGTTTGCGGAACAAATGAGAATGAGCCGCTACCTTGAAGACCATGATTTTGTGCGTCATTGGGTTCGTGTTCAGGCAGAACAATCCAAGGTATCGCTGGAACGAATGACCCGTGCCTTAGGCTTGGAGGCATGGTTTGCTGATTAGGTATTAGATCCTCACCCGTTGATAACACGGTTGACAATGTTCATCACAATGCTTAATTACTCCGCTAATAATTTTTTAAGAGTGAGGATTTAATATCATCTTATTTACCCCTTTTATCTGCTTTCTTTTCCATCATGAGGTGTCATATCCCACTCTGAAAATTAATAAAAACTGATTTAAGTAATTGATTCAGCTATATTCACTCTATGATTTTTTAGGAACTGCTGTTCTTTATTAAATCTAAGGTCAAAAAAATTACGGGTTGCTTGATAACCTGTGATAGGGAGTCTTTGATTTAGTTTGAAATATGATAGATGAATCACTACCGCATAAATTTTGTTAAATTAATTTTTCCTGATTCTGTTAACATTTACTCATCGCGAGTCCACAAAACGCAATCATCTAGCTTGTAGGTTTTGCCATAAAGAATGATAACGATGTTATTAACTTTTCGTTCCTGAATGTAATGTCTCCAATGAATGCTTTTATAGAATCTTACAAAAACACGCTTGAGGTGAAAAATGACAGCTAAAACGGATTTACGTTGGCTACACGAAAGTGATTATGATGGTGCAAGCCAACGGTTTGTTAAATTTTGCAAGGATGATATTAAGCGACAGGCTGAACGTAATATTGATTTTGAGCTGGAAATTTACGAGTCCTCTATTCGTCATATTCTCAAAAAGCTGGATGATATTGCTGAACAGAAAAAGGAGGGGGTGAGCTAATGCTGATTCACTCTTTAGAACTGAATAATTTTAAGAAATATGCAGCATTATCTATTGATGACCTCCCAGAACAAGGGGTGATTAAAGTAGGGGGGAAAAATGAGTCGGGTAAAACCAGTATTGGTGAAGCGGTTTGTTATGCTTTGTTTGCACGTACCTTTTTTAATAATGAACCACACGCTAAACGATTAATTCGTTGGGGTGAAAAAGAGATGAGTGTGTCATTGGTGTTAACTGATGAAGATAATATCTCTTTTGAAATCAGGCGCAGTATTAACGATAAGGATGTCAATACTGTCCGCGTGGTGCGTTTAAGTGATGATAAAGTACTGGCTGATACGCGTGCTAATAGCCAAACCGTGATTCGTAACTTATTGGGCTATGATTATGAAGCCTTTGTGGAGACGTTTTGCATGGTGCAACGTGAATTAAAATCACCTGATGCTAACAGTAATAGTATTAAACAAATGGCAGGTATTAGTGATTTTAGTGACATTAGTGATGAGTTAGTGCAGGAACGCCATGAAGAAAAAGAAGCGTTAGATGCATTAATTCCACGTTATGCTGAAAAAGAAGAACGACTAGAGTCGGTGGATTTAGATGAAACGTGGTTGCCCGAACTGATTGATGCTAAAGAGTCGCTTTATGCCCATCAATCTGAAAAGCGACAATTAGTTGAGCAATTGGGTGCGGTTCAAAAACGTTACCCTGATAACCGTAAACGCTATCAAAAGCTGATGCGGCGTGACCGATTGTTGGAGTGGTTAGGTGTCTTTTTAGTGCCGCTGATGATTGGGGTTTGGCTGGTGTGGGGTGCTTTCCAGTTTTTCCCTGAGACGATACAGATGTGGTTGCCCAATACCAATGCATCATCCCATGATGTGTTTATTGGATGGATACAAATTTCAATGTTTACTATTGCGATGGGTGCGGTGTTACTTTACAGCATGAGCTTATTTTTTAAATGGCATCTTGAATCAAAAATTAATGATTTAAATTATCAAGCAGATGATTTCGCGGCAGTATTATCGTTTACTCATGAACAAGTAACGACCCGTATTCAGCACGTTATTCCAAAGCGTGTTGGGCAACAATTATTACCACAAATTGAGGAAAACCGTAGCCGATTAGCAATTACTCCTGATAAAAAATACCGAGAAATACCTTATGTTGTTCAGTCAACAATAAAATACGCCACCTCGCCAACAAAACTTAAGCATTCCATTGAAAGCTTACAAAAAACATTGGGAAGCCAAAGAGTAGATATCAGTGAACACCTTGGGGTAATAGGACAAGGTATTGTGGTTGAAAAAGAACGTTCTGATAAAGCAGGCACGTTACGGGCAGGGTTACAAAAGATCAGTCATTCGATACATGAGCATGAAAAAAATATACAAGTGCGCGATTGCTCCCTTCAAATGCTACAACGTGCTGCTTCACAATCGATTGATAATTTTAATCAATCCATCACTGATTTTGCCAAGAAAGCGTTGCCTCATTTTACTAATAACCGTTACAGCCAGCTTAAAATCAATGAGGATTTAAGCGTTGAGGTATTCTCTGATGAAAAGCAAAATTATATGTCTTATGATGAAATTTCATCGGGAACACAGCGCCAAATAATGTTGGCATTACGTATGGGCATGTCCGAGGAACTGGCTAAAAATACAGGAAATCAACACCAATTTGTGTTTTTGGACGAACCTTTTGCTTTCTTTGATCATCAACGTACGGTATCAACCCTAGATGCCTTGCCAAATGTAAGTAAGATTGTGAGTCAAGTTTGGGTTACATCACAAGAATTCCCTGAAGAACTGGGTTTAAATGAATAAAGACGACTCTACTGCCGAGCTGATAAAAGAGACGGAAAGGGGCTATCGTTTTTCAGATAAATAATTTCCAAAAAAATATTGTCGTAGGGTGTACTGATGTACGGAAGCGTATCAATGAGCACCACTGATGCGCTTCGTATATCGTACAGAACGTAGCGGTCATGTTTTTAAATCCATATGCAAAGCAATCAATAAGTTTTTAGGGGTTGTGATCCCTAATAAACGTTTATCTTTATCTACTACGGGTAAATGATGCACTCCTTTTTCGTAAAAAATCGGAAATAAATCTAAAATATGTTGCTCAGGATGTACCGTAACCACCTTTTTTTGCATTAAATGCCCTGCATATTCAGGTTTGTTCGTTTCAGACCCTATTGAGCGCTTTAAAAAATATTCTAAACGGTGCTTTAATGATTTTTCTGTCGGTGCTTTTACTTGGTTTAAAAAATCGGCAATCGTAACAATGCCTTCAACACGCTGATGTCGATCAACAATCGGAATTGCTCGGATTTTATGCTTTGCCATTAACATCCATAAATCTTCAACATGATCACCGTACTCGGCGCTAATAACTTCACGGGTCATAATATCGCCGATTAAGACTTCGCCCATACGCTTACGGCGAGAGTAAGTTGCAGAAAGATTAAAAATACGGCTTAGATCATCATCCGAGATATCAACAAATTCACCCATTTCTTTTAATGCTAATTTAATATCATCCCGACTGACGCTTAAAGCGGCTTGTACCGTATCATCACCTATGGCTTTATGTTTATCAGTTAAATAGGATTTTAGGGTATTGGGATAATAACGATGGGGTAATAGGTTATTAATCAGCAAAGCAAAAGCCAGCATCACAAAAACATTCAAAGCAACAGGGGTGAGTAAATAATAATACCCTAGCTCCTGTACTGCACTACTGCCAACCACCGCCGACAATGCTGTTGCTCCCCCTGGAGGATGTAAGCAACTGGTAAGGTACATAACAAAAATAGCCAAAGAAACGGCTAAAGCAGACGCAATGACGACATCGGGTACTAATTTTGCAACCGTCACTCCAATCAGCCCTGATAGTAAATGCCCGCCCACTAATGACCACGGTTGCGACAAGGGACCTAAAGGTACAGCAAACAATAAAACAGCAGAGGCTCCCATTGATGCAACGACTAAAGGAATATCGTGCTGTGGAAGAAATAATTGACTAATCCACAGAACTAAGGCAATTCCTAAAAGCGCAGCAACCCCAGAAATTACTTTTTCTTTCAATGAGGTGGTGTTAGCAGGCGGCAGAAATAAGTGCAATAATTTTTTCATAAGAATAAACTCGGAGAAAGGTCATTATAGATAATAAACAGATGTTTATGGATAATGAAATATTATAACGCCCTCCACTAATCAGAAAAGGGAGCAACTCATCATCGGCAGGATGAAAGCAGATTAAATATTAGGCATTATGAACGCAATACGAAATAAAGAACAAACAAACCCCTGTCATTCTTAATTTTCTATCTTTTTAATTAATAACATTAATTAAAGTAAGCAAATCACAAAACAACATAAAAGATGTAAGACATCAGTTGTTCATCGCTTTTCTGTTGTTAGCCCCGAAGAGTTCCTTTGAACTCAATATTCACTCGAGAAGTTTCCCCTAACTTCTTCTTGTGACCTTCAAGCCAAACATTTTATGTTTGGCTTTTTTTATGTGTTAAATAGTCATGTGCTATTTTTAATAGACTTAA
>JAGLBW010000165.1 GCA_023146545.1 Cocleimonas sp. | reverse complement strand
TTGTAAAAATCAAAACCCAATGTTCCTAGCTCCATATCTTCTATTCGCTACCCTTCTTCTTTAAATGCCTTCTCAAGTCATTTTATTACTCATATTTTGATCACATTGGTTATTTATACATCAATATTAATGAAACAAAATAAGTCGTGGTAAATGAAATGATAAAAAACAAACAACTTTTATGTCTATTAGTTAGCTGTATTTCCAGTTCTGTTGGGGCTGTTGATTTTGATCTTGGTGATAATGTTTCTATTACGGTTAAAGGAAAGCTACATTATGATGCCGCTGTTATTGATGACGGTTTGGATAAGCAACAAGATAGCCAAATCAGACGAGCTAAAGTGAGTGCTACTGCTAAATTAGGCAAAGATGTCCGTGCTAAACTTGAGTATGAATTGAAAGATGGAACGATGAAGGTTGAGGATGCTTATATTGAATATAAAGGTTTCGATCAAACCAGTATTAAAACAGGGAATATCAGTGCGATTGCGGGGCTTGAGGGTAGCTCTAGCTCCAGTCATCTGCCGTTTATGGAGCGATCACCTACGGATGAGTTATTACCTGATCGAGGTGTGGGTGTTCAAATAAAAACCTATAATGATAACTGGACGATCAGTGCAAGTGTCACAGGCGATAAGATTAAATCATTGGATGAATTTAAAGAAAAAGTATCCACCAAAGAAGTGATTACAGCGCGTGCAACCGCAGTGCTGTTTAAAGAAAAAGATAATCTTTTGCATATCGGTGGTACTTTAAGCCGAACTGATCCACGAGGGCAATCGGTGGCGTTTAGCACCCGCGCAGGCAGTCGATTATCGAATATTGTTGCCCGCACAGGTACGTTAAATAATATTGATAACCAGTTTACCGAAGGGCTTGAAGTCGCTTGGAGTCAAGGGGGTTTGTTGCTTCAAGGTGAGTATCTTCGGACACAGTTAAATCATAAAGATCATACTCAAAATAATATAGACGGTTGGTATGCCAGTGCCGCGTATGCTTTATCGGGTGCGCCACATAAATACAACACAAAGAAAGGTGTCTTTTTTAGCCCAGAAGCCAATAAACATGCGACGAATATAGAATTGGTGGCGAGAATAAGTGAATTAAATTTGGGAGCGGCTACTGATTCAAAACGCACGGTGAAAAGTAAAACCATTGGTGCAAATTATTATGTTGATGATACAACGCGTGTGATGCTTAATTATGATTGGACGGATGTTGAGTCCGAGAAACAGCCAGAAACCAATACCACCAAAGCATTACAAGCTCGGATTCAAAAAACCTTTTATTAAGGCGTATGTTGTTGTGTCACTTCGCCGATTGTATTTCACAGCAATCAGCGCGATTGGATATTGAATATTCGATGATAGCGCCTTAATTATTAGCGTGAAAATAATCGAATATTAATACCATTATCAGAACGAATGGTTAAACGTCCAACGGGTTTTGGCTTCATATTGGGATAGGCTTCTACACGGTAGTTTTTTAATATTGAGGTTAAAATTAACACCGCCTCTTGCATTGCAAATGCGGCTCCGATACAAACACGCGGCCCCATGCCAAAGGGTAGGTATTTAGATTTGATCGGGGTCGCGTGTTCTTGTAAAAAACGTTCGGGGTCGAACTCATGTGGTCGTTCCCAATTATTTTCATTACGATGAATTAGCCACGGCGAAATAATCACGGTTCTGCCTACTTTGATGAGCTTGTCACGTAGGGTAACTTCTTCTGCGGCTTCGCGTGCCATAAAACCAACGGGTGGATAAAGACGTAGGGTTTCACGAAAAATAGCGGCGATAAAGGTGAGTTTTTTAATATCCGTACTTCGAATATCTCGATCACCGACGACTTCTTGAATCTGTTGATAGGCTTTTTCTTGAATATCAGGAAATTCGGACAACAAATAAATAGCCCATGCTAAAGAGCTCGCGGAGGTCTCATGCCCTGCTAAAAATAGCATCGAGATTTGATCAACGATTTCCTTATACGTAAAAGCTTCACCCGTATCGGGGTCTTTTGTCTCTAAAATAGAGGATAAAATATCCACATAATCTTGAGGTTCACCGCGTTGCATCGCCTCATAGCGGGGACGAATAACCTCTTCTAAGGAGCTACGAATTTCTGCTGCAAGTACCCTGCGTTTACGTTCTGTTCCACGAATAAAAATATTAGGCACTTTAAAAATACCTAACATCGCAATGCGTAATGATCGGGATTGAAAATGGGTAAAAGCATTGGATACTTTTTTCGCACGTTCAGGGTTTAGCTCGGTGGTCATAATAGTGCGGTAAATAATATCAGCCGTAACAAAGGTCATTTCACCGTCAATATCATAATGCTTACCTTGTTCTACTTTTGCCAAGCGCGCTAACATATCAGTGCTGGCTTGTTGCATTAATGCAAAGACTTTGGTGACACGTGCGCGTACAAATGCGGGGCTTAACATGTCGCGTTGTTTACGCCATTGATCGCCATTGCTGGTGAAAATACTTTCACCTAATAAGGGGGCTAACATCTCATGTAAAATACGGTTCTTGGGAAATTTTTCGACCTCGTCAACCATCACCCGTTTAACCAAACTTAATTCGCTAATCACAAACAGCTCTAGCCCCGGTAATTTAACGCGCCCTGTTTTCATCTTGTAACTGCGTTCAAATAAGCCTTTGAGCCATGAATTACGCTTGATAAAAAAGGTAAAAAATAACGAGGCTTTATTTTTTAAGGGTTCGGGACGAACAGGACAAAACGCAGGTTTTTTATCGTCTGCGGATTTAGGGTGAATAGGGCAACGTCTCATGGTCATAATGATTTCCTAACGCTTAATTAATGTCATGGGCAAATTATTACTGGGACGTAATGTCAAACGACAATCTTGTCCGCCATCATATCCCGATAGGGTTTCTGCCCGAAAACGTTGCGCTAAGATAGCAAACACTAGAACAGATTCTTTGATACCAAAGGCTTTTCCTGGGCAGACTCGCGGTCCTGCACTAAAGGGAATATAGGTGAATTTCACAGGCTTTTTAGCACCGGGCATAAAACGCTCTGGAATAAAATGATCAGGTTGATCCCAATATTTTTTATGACGTTGAATTAACCACGGTACAATTAATACATTTGATCCTGCGGGAATATGCACCCCTTTGATGGTATCTTCCTCAGCAGCTTGGCGAGCAAGCACAGGAACAGGGGGATATAAGCGCATGGTTTCATCTAAAATCGCACGGGTATAAGGGAGCTTTTCAATATCCTCATAAGTGGGGGTCTTTCCACCTAATTCTCGATCCAGTTCTTCATGTAGTTTTTTCTCAACATCAGGTGCTTGAGAGAGTAAATACCACATCCATGCTAATACATTGGCAGTGGTTTCGTGCCCCGCCATAAATAACACAATAATTTCATTGCGAATTTCTTCATGACTTAATGCCATACTGGGATCTAAGGTATGGCTGGCATGAATAAATTGAGCGGCTAAGGTATCTTTGTTTTCTTTATACGCCGCTTTTTCCATAATCCCATCAATAATCCCATGAATGGTTTGAGCCGCTATTTTTCCCGTACCGAATTTGCCGTTGAGATTCGGTACAAAACGCTCTATCCCCATCAGTTTAGGAAGATCCATTTGACGTACAACCGTTTGGTAATCAGCAAAAGCTGAGACCACAGCCGCCGCACTTTCCGATCCTAGTTTTTCTCCAAATAAGGTACGTGCAATAATATCTGCACCGAGCTGCGCCATTTCGGGTTGCATTAACACTTTGCTACCTGATTCGAGTTTATCCCAGCGTTCAGCGGTATCTTCTATTGCTGAGATCATTACAGGGCTGTACATTTCAATATGGCTGCTATCAAAAGAAGGGGTGACTAAACGACGGTGTTTTTTCCATGTTTCCCCTGTGCTAACAAATAAACCATTACCTAATAACGGCGCTAAGGCTTTTACCTGTTGAGTGGTTTTATCCAAATAGTTCATGCCTTTTTCGATAAAAACCTGACGGATAGTTTCAGGTGAATTAACAATAAAAATATGCTGTTTTAATACTTTAAACTGCATAAAATCCTGCTTAAAAGCGAACGCTGGCCAAATAGACAATAAATTCTTACGAGCAAAATATAATGCTTTGAGTGGATTAAGTTGTTTAGAAGGACGATCAGGGTGCGGTGGTTTAAAGTAGGTCATTATTATTAATACTCAATTATTATTGAAAAAAGCAATTGGCAATCAGGATAATAAATGAACGCTATCCTGCTCTACAAACACATTATCCTCTTTTTTTGATTATCAGGGAACAATGACAGGGGGTGTTTTTCTTTATTTCTTACCCTACTTTCTTTGCCCTTTATTATCGGATTGGAGACTCTGTTGTTATGAATAATGCCAGTGTTCATAAAGTCGCCGATGTAAAGCAACTAATTGAGGGGACAGGAGCAAAATGAAAACCGACCTACGAATTGCTTATAGTCGGCTCATGTTTAGGCTTTGGTGGTTATATCGTGATGGAAACTTAAACCGCTCGAAATTTATTACGGTCATGAAAAGAATCCAAGAAGAACTCGAAGAAATATTGGAATCAGGCACACCGTGCGGGCAGAGCAAAACAGAAGGCACTTACAAGCAGATCCTAAAACATAAGACAGCATTGTGGACATTTGTAATGGAAGAAGGTGTTGAACCCACAAATAATAGGGCGGAACAGATTATCCGAGCTTACGTGATGTGGAGAAAAATAAGCTTTGGCACACAGTCTGACCGTGGGAATCGTTATGTGGAACGCATAATGACAGCCTCTACCCTGCTGTCGCTTGAAAGATAAGAATTTTCCAGAATATCTGAGTGAAGCAATTTCAGCTCATCTCTCGGGAAAAGCCTATCCATCTCTTCTTCCATCTGAAAAAATAGCTTTGGGTCAAAAAATGGCTGCCTAAACCAAGGGGTAGGTGAACGGTTCCCTTTTTTTTATTGTTTATTGCCTCTCTGTTTTAGAGCTTTCAAACGTTTCCATTTCTCTGGGTTAAATTTTTTATATAACCACAAACAACCTGCATCAAATCCAAAATAAAAAACTGAAATTCCACTGGGAGGATTCGCACTAGGAACCCATGAAAACTGGTTAAACCAATCACTTGGCCAGTACCAACATTGAAAATAAGTACCTAATAACTCAAGATAGACGATAGTAAAAAACATTAATAAAAAGAAAGGTTTAGTTTTTTCTCGCCATTTAAAAATGCCTAAAATAACCAGCATACAAATAAATCCCAGTACATCATTGGCAAACAACAGCCAAAGTGTTGAATACAATATCATGCTAACAAGCAACCATCGAACAATCAGAGGTTGATGGGCTTTAAAAAATGGTTCTTTCGCAAGGTAATAGACCCCTGCGTAAATAATAGAATGTCCAAAAGGAACATAAAGCGGCAAGTTACCAAGACGATAAGTGTACATCCCCAAAACAAGTGAAAAGAGGACTTCTCCACCTAAAGCAACTATCAATCCAAACAACATGAGTTGTTTGACTTGGTGAGAGGAATATTGATAAACCCAAATAAAAGAGAATAAGACGAATAAATTACTTATCCATTGTGAATAAACAAAATACTGTGCGATAAAGACACTATCAATGAAAAGGCCTATTAATAAAATTAAAAACATAAACCCATGAAGATGTAAATATTTCATTTTTGTTTCTTCGGGGACCTCTATTAATTGAAACATATCCTTCTATGATTGTTTCTTCTTTAAAAAAAATGTCATT
>JAGLBW010000164.1 GCA_023146545.1 Cocleimonas sp. | reverse complement strand
GATTACAGCGTCATATTAAAGTGCTAGGGATTTTTGCACGCCTTTATCATCGTGATGGCAAAAAATATTACCTTAATGACCTCCCACTAACACTTCGTTATGTGATGGAGATTGGTAAAAAACACCCTGAAACAAAAGCATTAGTCGCTTTATTTGAGGCATTAGGCATTCCTGAAAAAATAACAAAAGAGGAATTACGACAATGAAAGCAATGATTCTTGCCGCAGGTCAGGGCACGCGAATGCGTCCTTTAACCGATCACACGCCAAAACCATTATTAAAAGTAGGAGGAAAGCCCTTAATTGTTTGGCACTTAGAGAAACTAAAGCAAGCAGGGTTTAATGATATTATAATTAACATTGCTTGGTTAGGCGATCAAATTCCAGACGCTTTGGGTAATGGTTCAAACTTTGGCGTGAATATTGAATATTCAGATGAGCAGCATGAGGGCGCTTTAGAAACCGCAGGAGGCATTATTAAAGCCCTTGATTTACTTGGTAATGATCCTTTTATGGTGATTAGTGGTGATATTTGGTGTGATTATACGTTAGTCCCAAAATCGCCATTAGAGGCTAATGATTTAGCTCATCTGATTTTAGTTGATAATCCAGCACATCATCCTGAGGGTGATTTTGCATTGAAGAATGGAAAAACAAGACAAACGGGAGATAAAAAACTTACTTTTAGCGGTATTGCTTATTATCATCCTGAATTATTTATGACATTGCGTGACGCGATAAGACAACATAAACAAGCAAAGCAACAACCCCTAGGCGCTTTATTAAGAAAAACAATGGATAAACAACAGGTTTCAGGCGTTTACTTTTCGGGAGATTGGCGTGATATAGGAACTCCCGAACGACTTTATGATTTAGATAACTACCTTAAGTATAAAATATAACCATCCCTGCTAATAAACAACCTCTATTTATCATAAAAAAATTAAACTTCCATAAAAAAAGGGGACTTAAAAAATAATTCCCCCTCTAATACTCACTTAATAATATTATTTTTATTTAAAATCTAAACTCCTTATGGCATGAGTTTACATAAAATTCAACCCTTTTTCCAAAGATTACTCAGTAATTTATCAATAGATACGTTACCTGGACCAAAAGCAAAAACAACGGCTAGCATAGTACCCCAAATAATATGATCATTGATTCCTGCAGGACTAATCTCAGGGTATGAAATAGCAGCAACGACATTCAAAATAAACAAACCTAATGCAGCAGGACGGCTGAACAGCCCTACGACTAAAGCAACAGGTAAAACTAGCTCAGCAATGGTTGCCATGTAGGCTGCTAACTCAAAAGGTATAACAGGCACATTATATTCATACTCGAAAAGAGAAAGTGTTGATGACCATGTTTTTATCTTGGTTAAACCCGACATAAAAAACACTTGAGCAACATAAAGGCGAAAGCCAAGCAATAAAGCAGGTTTTAAAAAAACATCCATTGGCATGCAATCAGCCATTAAAAACCCAGAGAGAAACTTTTTCATTTAGTGAGGCTCCTGTATTAGGTAAACAAACAAAGTGTTTATGATTCACTTTATCTGTTCACATTCATTATTATTGATAATTATTTTGAAATAGGTATTTCATACGAGCGTATCCATGCATTTTGTAATGATATGCTAAGTAATTCAGGCAATGTTTCAGTGAATTCTTCAGCTAATATTTCTAACGGCTTTCCTTGTTGTACCGCATTGAGAAAAGAAAACTGTTGTGCTGTTAATTTATGCATGTGTAAGGTGTAGTCATTACGCCAAATTAATAATTTTAGATGCTCAAAAATATCAATCTGTGCTAAATCTATTGCACTCTCTTCTTGATGAGCATCCCATAATTGATCAATACGATATTCAGACTGCCACAATGAAGCCGTTTCAGCTAATGAAAATACCATTGCCATTTGTTGAGTTACTGAATAAGTTTCCAGTGTCGAAAAATCAGAAGCCGATTGGTTCTTGCTATTCCAAGCGTTATGTCGCAACCATTCTAAATAAGCCATATCCGCTAAGTATTCAACTGATTTAGCCGATTCAAAATGAGATAAAAAATGACTGAAACCGCCCCCAAAATCTGCAAAAAAAGCAGTATCAGGCGGGTTTTTATTAATAAACTTGCTAGTAACATGATCAAAGAAGCTATCGCCAACCAATGCTTTACAAACAGGGTACATATCCGATAAGGCTTGGGTTAATACACCGTGTACACTCCCTTTATAAATACCAAAACGTTGTGCTGCAGTTAAAACATCATCACCAATAATATAATCATCAGCAACTATCGGATCACCAAAAAAAGCCTTTACAACGTCTTGTTGTAACTTATCCAAACTCATTTTTATTGCCTGCTACCTAATATTTTCTGCTGAATATTTTTTGCGATATTAGCCTCTTCTCTTAAGCGTGACAACTCAGGAATATCATTATCCCACTCAATTAAGACAGGCACATCACCAACATGCTCTACTGCTTTTGCAAATAAAGCCCAAACAGGTTCCGTCACAGGGCGACTGTGTGTATCCAATAAGTGTGTGGTTTTATCTTCATAACCTGCAAGATGAATTTCTTTCACTCGGTCTTTAGGCATGGCTAAGAGATAATCTTCTGCATCAAAGCCATGATTTTGAGCACTAACATAAATATTATTAACATCCAATAAAAGAGAACAGCCGCTTTTCTCAATAACCTGATTGATAAATTCCCATTCAGTCATCTCGGTAGATTTAAATTGCAGGTAGCTGGATACATTTTCAATGACAATAGATTCCCCTAAAAAATCCTGTACTTGAATAATACGATCCACGATATGATCAACAACATTTTGAGTATAGGGCAAGGGAATAAGATCATGGGTGCTATAACCGTATGCAGAAGTCCAACATAAATGATCCGAGATCCAAGCAGGTTCTAGCTCTTTTTTTAAGGTGAGTAAGCGTTTTAAATACTCTTTATTCAAAGGGTCAACCGATCCAATCGATAAGCCTACACCATGAAAGGTGATCGGATAATCAGGACGAATTTGCTGAACAAATTCGCGTTGCACAGTACCTTCAATTAAGTAATTATCACTAAGAATTTCAAACCACGGAATATTAGGTTTTGTTTCCGCAATAGTTGAAAAATGTTGACGACGCAGTCCAATGCCACAACTGTGGATAGATGAAGGTAATGTGTTCATTAACTTAAGACTTCTTTACTTTTACAGTAGCACCAGGAATTTTTGAACAGGTTCCTGAAGGTAAATAAACCCACTCTTCTTTATCACTATCCGTTTTAGCCATACCTGCACAAGCGTGTTGACTGGTACCACAATCATTTTGTCCTGTTTTGGCAACCCCCATACACTTTTCCATCCCCGCTTTTCCATGCATTGACATTTTACCGTCTGCTCCCGTCGCTTTTTCTGTTGTCTTGCTATCACCACCACAAGCCGTCAACAAGAGTGAAGATAAGATGAGGGTGCTACTAATTGAGGTTTTTATCATTTCTTTTTTATTCATGTTGTTTTAGATTCCTTATTAATCCAAATAAAAAAATACCACGCAAACAAAATGTTATTGCATGGTATTTTCAATTGTAGCTTTTTTTAAATTATTTTGCTTTTGGTTTAGCTGCTTTTACCGTTCCACCAACAATTTTGTTACAAGACCCTTCAGGAATATAAAGCCATTCTTCTTTATCAGCATCTGTCTTCGCCATACCTGCACAAGCATGCTTGCTGGTACCACAATCATTTTGCCCTGCTTTAGCAATTCCCATACATTTTTCCATTCCAGGCTTTCCTGCCATCGCTGAAGAACTCGCGGCAACAAGACCTAAAGCCATAATCCCTGTTAGGGCTGTCTGTACGATACGATTATTCTCACTCATTTTAACTCCTTAAATACAGTTATAATTTATTACTTCTCTCTGGTTTAGCATAAAAAGATTGAAAAAATACGTTTTAAATCAACAACGCTATCTTGTCTATGCCCTCCTATCTTACGTGAAGGGTTTTAGTTTGGATGTTAATTGATTAAACTTTTTTTATTTTTTTCATCTCTACTGATAATTCCTCATTTATTGATAGGTCTTGATTAGACAAGAGGTATAATAAAAATTTCAAATCAGTCTAGGGGATGGATGAATACAGATATTGTTTATGTGCGGGATTTGCAGGTTACCGCACTCATTGGTATTTATGATTGGGAACGTCAGATACGCCAAATGATTAATATTGATCTAGAAATGGGATGGGACAATACCAAAGCAGCAGCATCTGATCATATTGATGATACTCTCAATTACAAAGCCGCTTCGAAAATGGTGGTTAATCTGGTCCAAAACAGTGAGTTTCAACTGGTTGAAACACTAGCAGAACGAATTGCTACCTTGTTATTATCAGAAATGAATATTCCGTGGGTTAAAGTGACTTTAGGAAAACCCAAAGCGGTGAGTGGTTCGCGTGAAGTCGGTGTTATTATTTTGCGTAAGCGAAAAGCACAAGTCTATCTTGATATTGGTAGTAATATTAATCGAGAAAAAAATATTGCCTCCTGCTTGCAACACTTACGTTTAGAATTTCCTGATATTATTTTTTCACGCGCTTATCAAACCAAAGCAGAAGGTTTTGAAGGCGATCCCTTTATTAATTTATCCGCGAGCCTAAAAACGGATAAAACTTATCCTGAAATGGTGCGTTATCTAAAACGTTTGGAGCAAGATCATGATCGAGAACGCCATCGGAAAAAATTCAGTTCCAGAACTTTAGATCTTGATATTTTATTTTATGATGATCTGATCTTACAACCTGCTATTGATCTACCCCGTGCTGAAGTTACAAAATACCCTTTTGTTTTGTTTCCTTTAGCTGAAATAGCAGGTGATTATATTCATCCCGAATTAGGGTTAAGTATTGCTGAGCTTGCCAAACAATCAGTCCTTAGTAAGAAGGATCTTTTGGAAATTCCTTTCCCGTTATAAAAATAAGAAAGGTAGACATGCTTAATAAATTCATCACGCTATTTTGTATTGGTCTTTTTTTTATTCTCACAACACCCTTAGGTCTTGCAGAAGAAAATACAAAAGAAGGGCAATTTCTTGGTGCTAAAACAGCAACACATCCTACTTGGTTTAAAGAAAGCTTTCTTGATCTTGAAGAGGATGTTGCTGATGCTACTGAAGACGGTAAGCGTTTAGTCATTTATATTGGTCAAGCGAACTGTCCTTATTGCAATCAACTTTGGAGTGAGAATTTCGCTCAGCCTGATATTGTTAAAACATTTCGTCAACATTTTGAAATTGTGGCACTTAACTTATGGGGTGATCGTGAGTTAATAACCGTTAATGGAAAAAAATATACCGAAAAGGACTTCTCCACCGCATTATCGATAGCTTACACCCCAACACTACTTTTCTTTAACGAGGATAGAAAAGTCATTCATAAACTAGAAGGCTACCTACCCCCTAAAGATTTTCGTTTAGTATTGGAATACATTGCCCAACATAAAGAAAAAGAAGGGAATTATGCTGATTTTGTCGCCGCTAAAGAGAAACACCCTGAAGCTAAAATCAACAAGACTAAAGTAACCTTACATCCTGAACCTTTTTTCTCCAAACCACCTTATGATCTGAGTATTAATGACGATAAACACTACCTCGTTGTCTTCTTCGAAGAAAAAAATTGTAAAAACTGTGATTTATTGCACAAAAAAACACTCAAAAACAAAGATACTAGAGGGTTAATAAAGCAATTCAAATCAATACAGCTTGATCGTTATGCTAAAACGAGTCTTAAAACGCCTTCGGGGAAAACAATAACCGCAAAAGATTGGGCAACTGCACTTAATATTAACTATTTGCCTGCTATGGTATTTTTTGACCCTGACGGCAATGAAGTGATGCGGATTGATACACAAATGCGTAATTTTCATATTCAATCAGTTTATGATTATATTTTGAGTGGGGCTTATAAAGGGGAAAAGAATTTTCAACGTTATCTTTCTGCACGCTCAGAAAAAATGCGTCAACAAGGTAAAGATGTTGATCTCTGGAAGTATTGAGAAAAAATGAACAGACATAAATTAATGTCCCCTAGTGCGTAATCTATAGACTTTCTCCTTATAAAAATGGATGAAAATTAACTTGTTAATAAATGCCATCCCTATATATTAGTTATTTCTAATGTATTTATAATATTCTTGGATAAGCTCCAAGCCTTCTTTTTACACAACGCTATCTTTCATTTATGAGCTTAAAAATTATAATTCCTACGCTATCCTTAACCGTTTTGTTAAGCCCTATGGTAGAAGCGACTAACTATCAACCCCTCAGCATCGTAGTAGCAAGTAATAGCAGCACCGTTAGTAGCATTAGTAGCGTAAAAGTAACCAAGAAAAAAAAAGCAAAAAAGCGTAAAAACCGTTGGGCTTCTTGTTTCAATGGAGCGAAAGGGGTCAGAGAAAAGGCTAAAAAAGTGGATCACTTCATTCTAGGTGCTTCCAAAAAATACACCGTAGACAGCAATTTAATTAGAGCAGTGATTGCCGTCGAATCCTGTTATCAACAGCGTGCTGTTTCTCCTGCGGGGGCGCAAGGTTTAATGCAATTAATTCCTGCAACAGCAAGGCGATTCGGGGTTAGTAATAGTTTCGATGCGAAGCAAAATATCTATGCGGGTACAAAATATTTGCGTTTTCTACTGGATCGTTTTGGTGGAAGCATGGAAAAAGCTGCCGCAGGTTATAATGCTGGGGAAGGTAAAGTTGATCGTTATAAGGGCATTCCCCCTTACAAGGAAACACGGAATTATGTCAAAAAAGTCATTAAAATATTTAATCAACTGTCTTCAAGTTCCCCTAGTACAAACCATAGAACAATAAGCACACAGAGTAATCCAGCGCTTATCGTAAAAAAGAAAAAGAGCCCCCCTTCAAATGTGCGTATTATCCAAACAGCAACAGGCATACGTATTGTTAGGAAACAGCTTCCAAGAACGAACCCAAGAATAAAAACACACCATTCAAAAAGTCGAAGCCGAATACCTTTCTTTACACGCGTCACTCGGGTCAAATCTACACATAAAAGACCAAAAATCAATCATCGACAAAGTAAAAAAAGCTATAGACCACACCTAAAAATGGCTAAAGCAGGAAAACGTGGCTGGCGTAGCAATCCCTTTAGTGTATCTAAACCTGGTCGCGGAGGATGGAAAAGTAATCGTTTAAAAGCTCCTCAGCTTTATAAGAAATAACGAAAGCAACCATTTGATTATTCAATTAATAATAACTTTTTATGTCATTTTAAATTAAAAAATGGTTTTAATTGATTCGCTTTAATTAGTGATAAGGCTTGTTCAGGTAAATTTTTAAACTGTAGTTTTTGATGATTATTCTCACACAACCGTTGCCACTGGATCAAAAGGGCAATACCTGAACTGTCAATACGCGTGAGTTGCTGACAATCAATGCTAATGGTTGATAAATCAGAGGGGAAGGTGATGTCTTTATCCAGTAAAAAATGGATAGTATTGTAAACCAGACGACCTTTTAACTGGTAGCCTGATTTATGTTGAACAAGTTTATTCGGCATTTGATGGTTTATAACGCTTTATTATTTTTTTCTAAACGAGCAGTTAAAGCATCCAAGCCTGTTCTGGATATTTCACGGGTAAAATTAGTACGGAAATTAGTAATTAAATTCAGTCCTAAAATCTCAACATTATAAGCTTTCCAACGGCCTGTTTTATTACGCACATCATAGTTAGCAGCAACAGCCGAACGTCCTTTAGGGGTAATCAGTGTTCTTACTGTTTCATAGCCTTTACGACCCGCAGGAATAGAGCTTTTTACGGTCATAACCGCCCCCGCGTAATCAACCATGTTTTTAGCATAACTATTCACTAGCATTGTACGATAAGCCGTTAAAAAACGGGCCCTTTGTGGTCCTGTTGCTTTTTTCCAGTGCTTGCCTAGTGTCAGTTTTGCCATCGCTTCAAAATCGATAAAAGGTAATACATGTCGTTGCACAATAGCGTTGAGTACTTTAGGGTTCTGTTTTATTACCTCTTTTTTCTGTTCTAAGGCATTAAAAATAGCATTATTAGCGGTTAATACCGCATTTTCTGCTTGAATATTTTTAGCAAAAAGAGTTGGTAAAAGGGTAATTGTCAATAATAAGACAATAAGTGCGGATAGTTTTTTCATTAATGAAGTATCTCCTAGGTGCAATATTTTTATATTATTTTGAGGTAAGGTTAACCATGACCTTGCCGATGATTTCTTCAAGTACCATCGCGGATTGTGTCAATGTGATAATATTTCCTGTCGTTAGGACATCATCTTCTGCTCCAGGTTCCAAAGAAATATACTGTTCTCCTAATAACCCTGCAGTATAAATACTTGCCTGTGTATCGGTACTTAATTTAAATTTAGGATTCAGTGTTAAGGTGACTTCTGCCTGACCTCTTTCTGGATGATAAGTAATGTGACTAACTCGACCTATCTTTACTCCTGACATTGAAACCTTAGCGCGTGTTCTTAAACCGCCAATATTGTCAAAATAGGCTTTAATTTGGTAGGTTTTTTCAGCACTGAAGTTGCTTAAATTGCTGACATTTAATGCTAATAAAATAACGGAAATTGCGCCCAGTAAGACGAAGATACCCACCATTATTTCTGTCTTTTTTGATAATCGCATGTTGTGCATCCTTTTATAATCATTCTTTTACAAGCCAAACATAATGCTGGTTAAAATAAAATCTAAACCCAAAATCGCTAATGCGGAATGAACCACTGATCGCGTTGTTGCTTCACTCACCCCTGCTGAGGTTGGTGTCGCGGTATAGCCTTGAAATACCGCAATCCCTGTCACCACAATGCCAAAGACAAAACTTTTAATAAAACCATTGACGAGGTCATGTTGAAATTCGACTTTAGATTGCATTTGAGACCAAAAAGAACCTTCATCGACACCGAGCCAGAGGCTTCCAACGAGAAAACTACTGTAAATGCCGACCAGTATAAAAATAGCGGTTAAAATAGGTAGTGAGAAAATCCCTGCGATAAAACGGGGCGCTATAATACGCTTCATCGGGTCAACAGCCATCATTTCCATGCTGGCTAATTGCTCCGTGGCTTTCATTAAACCAATTTCAGCCGTGAGTGCAGAACCTGCTCGTCCCGAAAAAAGTAACGCCGTAAGTACAGGGCCAAGTTCTCGGACTAAGGATAAAGAAACGAGTACACCTAAAGATCCTTCTGCGCCAAAATCAACTAAAGTGACATACCCCAAGAGGCTTAAGACCATGCCAACAAAGAGTCCTGAGAAAATAATAATTAACAGCGACAGTACACCGACAGAATAAATTTCTTTAATCAATAACCGAGGGCGAAAAAATAAGTAGTTTAAACCACTCAGAAGGTGAAATAAAAAGAGAGAGAATTGTCCTATTTTTCGAAAAAAATTGAGGCTGCTCTTCCCCATGTTTTGCAACCAATCCAATATCATGGAGTCATATCTCTTAAGGATTGTAGATAGTCGGGTGCAGGGTAATGAAACGGTACGGGGCCATCAGGTAAGCCGTGTAAAAATTGTTGTACCCATTCTGAGTCAGATGCTTTTAATTCATCGGGTGAACCTGATGCAGCAACCACACCCTCCGCTAAAATAAAAACGTGATCCGCAATGGATAATATTTCTTTCACATCATGCGAAACCACCACGCTGGTCATCCCTAAAGCTTGGTTTAAATCTTTTATTAACGTAACAATAGTACCTAATGTAATCGGGTCTAATCCTGTAAAAGGTTCGTCATACATCATGAGTACAGGATCAAGTACAATCGCTCGAGCAAGTGCAACTCTTCGTGCCATTCCCCCTGATAACTCTGAAGGCATCAGTCGGTAAGCGCCCCGTAAACCCACAATTTCGAGCTTCATTAAGACGAGATCACGGATCATAGTTTCAGGAAAATCGTAGTGTTCTCGAATAGGGAACGCGATATTTTCAAAGACATTCAAATCAGTCAGTAAAGCGCCAGATTGGAACAACATCCCCATCCGTTGACGAATTTTATACAAGGCTTTGTTATTTAATGAGGGAATAGAGTGTTCTTCAATAATGATATCCCCTCGATCAGGGATTAATTGTCCCCCCATTAATCGCAATAAGGTCGTTTTTCCCGTACCGCTGGGTCCCATAATAGCGGTTATTTTTCCTTTAGGGATTTCCAGATTGATACCCGAAAATATTTCACGATTAGCACGGGAAAAATATAAGTCAGTGATATGAATAAGAGCGTTAGGCACAGGTTGATTTTTATTATGACGTTTAAATAAAGAGGAAAGGGCAGAGACTGCCCTTCTTGGATTATCGCAATATTATACACCAATTGATACGCTATATTAGGAAATTCTTATTTCCAGATGTCAATATTTTGACCTGACTCTAATATCTTTTTGGTTTGTTCATTCAGATAACCAATCCATGTATCAAAGTCATTGTATTTTTTATCGGCAACATAGTTAAGCAGTTGTTGAAAATGAAATGATTTTAACAAACCCGTTACTTTTTCGCGTTCTTTTCCTTCTGAATAAAGCAGTACCGCAGGGCGATAACTAATATTACGCTGATTAAGCCATTTTTTAGCGGTTATTTTATTACCCTTCGGATCAATAATGGCTTGATCAGAAAGCACATCCAAACGCACAACATTATATTTATCAAGAATTTTTTGAGTAGGTTTTAGGTCTAAAATTTCTTGATGAAAACGGGCGCATTCATCACAGGTTTTATCTTCAAACAACACCATTAACGGTTTATCTTGTTTCAATAATGGTTGTAAATCGAGTGTTTTTACATAGCGAGGATCATCTTTTAAGGTGTAAACCATATCATCAATGTGCTTCTCTCGATAAGTGGCTAAATCCATTGTTTTATACGCTTTTTCTTTTACAAAATTTAACACCTGTTTAAATTCGCGTGGTGAACGGTAACCATCAATGCGAGCAACGACGTTATTGGTTGGGCTCATAAACAGTAATGTAGGGGTATAATGAACGTTTAATACTTGACCTAGTTTTGTTTCTGTCACTGTCAGTTTTTTATTAAAGGCAATTTCTTTACTGCCTTTAAGGTCAAGATCAATCACATCAAAATACTTCTGAACTATTTTCGCATTGTCACCTGATGTAAAATTATCGTCTAACATTTTTTTACAATACGGACAGCCTGCAACATGAAAAAAAAGTAATAAATGTTTACCCCCATCGGCTGCTTCTGCTGAATCTTCTCTAAAATCTAAAAAACTTTCTTTAAACCATTCAGGAAAAACCAACTCAGTTCCTCCTGTAATTTTCCCTGTTTTTACTGTTTCTGCCCAACTCTTCGGGATGGAAAAAACAAACAAACACAGCAGTGAAATAAAATAGGGTTTTAGCATATCAATCTCCTCATGATTTTAGATAAAACAATTTTCGTACTCACTCAAGCTTAGTCTAAAATTGATGATTAATTTGGATTGGCTGTACTGATATGCAAGGTGTGTTATAGGAATCCATAATGACACCTTGCATTTTTTAACCTTTAAACAGTCCTCTTCCCATGACCGTTAGAAGCCGTTAGATTAAGCCATTTCAAGCATTAATGAGTTAAGCTTCGATACAAATCCTGCGGGATCTTCAAGTTGTCCGCCCTCTGCAAGTAGTGCTTGATCAAACAAGATACTCGCCCAGTCTTTGAACTTATCATCATCTGTTTCTGCATTCATACGGATTAACAAGGGATGATTTGGGTTAATTTCCAAAACAGGGTTGCTCGATGGCATTTCATGACCTGCTTGTTTCATCATTTGTTGCATGTACAACGCCATATCATTTTCACTAAGAATTAAACAAGAGGGCGAGGAGGTTAAACGGTGGGAAACCCGTACATCGTCCACTTTATCGCCTAACTCTTCTTTTAGTTGCTTAAGAATAGACTGAGCTTCATCTTCAACCTTCTTTTGCTCTTCTTTATCTTCATCTGAATCTAATTCGCCAAGATCAAGGTCGCCTTTAGCAACAGACTGTAATTTCTTGCCCTCAAATTCTGGCAAGCTACCCATCATCCATTCATCAACACGGTCAGAGAGCAGTAACACTTCAATGCCTTTTTTACGGAATATTTCTAAATGTGGACTATTTTTAGCGGCTATAAAGCTTTCAGCACTGACATAATAGATTTTATCTTGTCCCTCTTCCATACGAGAGACGTAATCTTCTAGCGAGATGTTTTGTTCTTCAGCATCGGTATGGGTCGAAGCAAAACGGAGTAATTTAGCAATGCGGTCTTTATTATCAAAGTCCTCACCTACACCTTCTTTCATTACTTGACCAAATTCTTTCCAGAAGGTCGCGTATTGGCCATCATCTTTCTTCGACATTTTTCCAAGTAAACCAAGGATCTTTTTGACCGATGCTTTACGCATGGTATCAATGGTGCGGTTACTTTGTAAAATCTCACGCGATACATTCAACGGCAAATCGCTCGAATCGATTAACCCACGAATAAAGCGAAGATAATGCGGCATTAGGTGTTCGGTGTCGTCCATAATAAAGACGCGCTGTACGTACAGTTTAATACCATTGGTTTGCTTTTGCTCGTATAGATCCATCGGGGCTTTTGAGGGGATATAGAGCAAAGAGGTGTATTCTAAATTACCTTCAACACGGTTATGTGTCCATGTTAATGGGTCTGTCCAATCATTCGAGACCGTTTTATAAAATTCGTTATAGTCTTTATCTTCGATCTCATTTTTAGCACGTGTCCAAAGGGCATTGGCTTTATTAACCGTTTCCCATGTTTCGGACGCTGCTACTGCGGCCATTGCAGGAACAGTTACCTTACCGTCATCATCTTTAACTTCCTCTGTTGCCGCTTGTGCTTCAATTTTATTGAGCATTTTTATTGGTAAGGGAATGTGATCTGAGTAGGTTGAAATAATATTTTGTAAACGGTATTTGCTGGCGAACTCTTTTTCGTCTTCTTTCAAATGCAAGGTAATTTCAGTACCGTGCTTTTCTAATTCAATCGTTTCTAAGGTAAACCCAGATTCACCTGTTGATTCCCATAGTGTGCCTTCGCTTTTATCGGTTCCTGCTTTACGTGATTTTAGTGTCACTTTATCTGCAACAATAAAGGAAGAGTAGAATCCAACACCAAATTGACCAATAAGACTCGAATTTTTAGCCGCATCATCCGTTAACTTGGCTAAAAACTCTTTTGTCCCTGATTTAGCAATCGTACCGATATTATCAACAGTTTCATCACGCGTCATTCCAATACCATTGTCACGAATAACAACCGTATTAGCCTCTTCATCAAAATCAATTTCAATGCGTAACTCACCATCACCTTCATACAATGCATCATTAGAAATAGCTTCAAAACGTAGCTTATCGCATGCATCAGATGAGTTTGAGATCAACTCACGTAGAAAAATTTCTTTATTAGAATAAAGTGAGTGAATCATCAGCTGAAGTAATTGATCGACTTCAGTTTGAAATTGCATATTTTCTTTGTTAACAGGTTTTGTCATTTGTTCTTCTCTCTCGATTTATCTTTTTTAAAATTACAGCAGCTTACATCTTGCTAAGGTGTAGGAAAAAGTGAGGGCAAGATGGCAGAATTCAATAAAGAGAGTAAGGAATTTTTTCGATAAAAAAGGGACTTGCTGCTAAATTGTTGGCAATCGCACCTTGTTTTGTAGTCATTTTAAGCGGTGGTTAGGCTTAAAATATCAATTAAAAGCAAGGCGTTTGGTGAATTAGTTGATGTTTATCAATGCTGTTTTAGCATACTTAGTTTAGAATATGCAAATAATCTAATATTAAACTAAAATGGAGAATGTTATGAGAACTCAAATTAAAAAAAGTGCAAAAATTATCTTATTAACCGCTCTGCTCGCTGCCCCTTTCACTGCACAAGCCAACTGGTTTGGAAATAACGGAGAATGGAAAGTAGGACCTAATGGTTCTTATTGGGATGATAGCGGTTGGCCAACGTGGACACCAATGTATTGGATGGATGAGATGATGGATACATTCGATAATGATAATAATAACTATTATAACAACACCCCGTATCGACAAGGCCCTTATCATTATGCAACACCTACCTATCCGTCTGCTGTGATTCCTCGTGCACCACAAGTTGCTATAACACCTCTAGCACCGACTACCGTAAAGTAACGTTTTATCTATTTTTAGGGATAATGTTTGGTTAATTATCCCTGCCTTTCCCCTGCTTATCAACCACTAATGGCTTGACCCATTATCAGAGGGCGCTCTGAGATCATCTCATTGCTAAATTTAGGTGCATCTTGAGTAAAGAGTAAAATCACCGTTGATCCCATATTAAACCGACCCATCTCTTGTCCTTTTTCTAGGCTGATGTTCTGATCGGTATAGTCTTTTATTGACCGTTTCTTTCCTTTGGGCGGGGTTACTAGACCATCCCAAACGGTTTCAATTGCCGCAACGTTAATCGCACCAACTAATACCATTGCCATTTCACCGTATTCGGTATCAAATAAAGCAACTACTCGTTCATTACGGGCAAACAAATTCGGTACGCTCCGCGCGGTATGGGGCGCAACACTAAATAACCGACCGGGAACATGAACTTGTTGTTTCAGTGTTCCAGCACAAGGCATATGGATACGATGATAGTCTTTTGGTGAAAGGTAAATAGTGACAAACGTCCCCTGATCAAATTGTTTCGCTTGTTCAGCATTGCTCCCTAACAATGCTTCTGCGCTAAAGTGATGACCTTTGGCTTGAAAAATATCCCCTTGATTAATATTGCCTATCTGACTAATACAACCATCAACAGGACTAACTAATGCTGTTTTCGCTACTGGTCTTAATTCTGGCTTAATTGGGCGTGTAAAAAAGGCATTGAATGTTTTATAACTGTTAGGATCAGGGTTAACCGCTTGTTGTAAATCAACACCAAAAGCTTTGCTGAATTTAGTAATAGCAGCAGGTACAAAAGAAGACTCCATCCGCGTTAGTTTAAAAATAAGACGTGATATTGCATGATGTGGCAACGCATAGAGCGGCCATGATTTTAAGTAATCAAGGGGTGAAGCAGGCATTATTTATAGATCCAGAGACGAGTAAATAGAGGATGATACGGTACGATTGCTCAAAAAACTATCTTTTTGCCCCAAAGCAACGCGTGGTTTTCAGTCTAATGTGTGCTATATCTATTCAAGGAAGAACACCTTGATAAGGTGTCATTTTGACGCATCTTTTGGTGCGTTAAGATGAACAGGGACACGATTACGCTCTTTCTACCCCCTCACAAAACAATATAGAATATTTTTTGACCTGATTTTTCGAGCTAAATGTTATGGATTCAACGTTAGACACCGCCGTCCTTTTTAATAGTGATGATTTAAAAACGCTAAAAGATTATGTACGCTGGGGAGCAAGCCGCTTTGCTGAAGCACAGCTTACCTTTGGACACGGAATGGCATCCCCATTGGATGAAGCCAGTTATTTAGTGCTAAAGGCATTGCATCTTCCTGTTGACACCCCCATGACCTATTGGGAGGCTAACCTTACCTCTGATGAAAGAGAAACGGTAACCACGTTGTTGATACGACGTATTATCGAACGAAAACCCGCTGCTTATTTAACGCAAGAAGGTTGGTTTGCAGGACTTTCTTTTTTTGTAGATGAGCGTGTTTTAGTTCCCCGCTCTCCGATTGCAGAGTTAGTCGAATCACAATTCTCACCGTGGGTAGAGCCTGAATCTGTAGGAACAGTACTTGATTTATGCACAGGTAGTGGTTGTATTGGTATTGCGTGTGCTTATGCCTTTAATCATGCTCAGATTGATTTAGCGGATATTTCAAAAGAGGCGATTGAAGTCGCTAATATTAATATTCAACGTCATGATGCACAACAACAAGTGATGGCGATTGATTCCGATTTATTTGAAAAAATTAAGGGTAAACAATACGATATTATTGTCAGCAATCCACCGTATGTTGATGCGGATGATATGTCATTGTTAACGGAAGAGTTTCTGCACGAACCCGAATTAGGCTTAAGCTCTGGTGATCAAGGTTTAGATTTGACATTAAAAATTCTTTATCAAGCCGCCGATTATTTGAACGATCAAGGTATTTTAGTGGTTGAAGTGGGTAACAGCCAATATGCCTTACAGCAACAATTCCCCAATGTCCCTTTCCATTGGTTGGAATTTGAACGCGGTGGTGATGGTGTTTTTTTATTAGACAAGCATCAGCTTCAACAGTTTTTTGTTTAATTCAGTACTGATAGACCAATAGAAAGGGATGTATTCTTAACAGGGAGGAAATATCGTATGAATGAAAAAATGTGTGCAACGGGTAAAAAAGGGCTGGATAGTGAATTTCATACCTTGTTTATCGAAGAAGTAGCCGAAAAGAGACTACGGGTAAAAGAGGCAAGGCAACAATACTTTATTGTGCCATCGCATAAACTGTACCGTGTGTTTATCTCCGCTTTTTCTGAAAATAAAAAGGGCTTACATGCTGTCTTTAATGAGTTAAGAAAAGCGGACGAAGACGATACCTTAGAATTAAGGATTAATTCCGATGGGGGCTTAGTCACAGAAGGACAGCAGTTCTTTAATGTGATCCTTGAAAAATTTGGCAACAATACCACAACCGTTCTGGATAATCATGGTTACAGCATGGGGGCTTTATTGTTTTGCATGGGTTATCGGCGCGTTGTTTACCCTTATTCCGAATTGATGTTTCATAACTATACCCACGGTTCTTGGGGAAAAGGAGAGAATGTTAAAAGCCATGTTAAACATACTGCAAAAAATCTAACGTCTTTTTTTAAAGACATGACCGTTAGCCAAGGTTTTTTAAAGAAAAAAGAATTTAAAGAGATGTTGCTCGGAAAAGATTTTTGGATGGATTGTGAAGAAATGTGCCGACGTGGCATTGCGACACACGTCGTCGTTTTTGGTGAAACCATTACGGCTAAGCACTATTTAAAAGGAGTTAAACAGCATAAGAAAGCAAACAAGAAAAACGGTAAATCGAAATAGAAAACTTAGCTAAATAACGCATCGTATTCTTTTTCTGAAAAACCAACCTTCACTTGATCTGATGTTTCTAATACAGGACGTTTTATCAAGGTGGGTTGATCTTCCATGACCACTAAAGCAAGTAATTCATCAAAGTTATCCTTAGTTTCTGTCGGTAGATTTCGCCATGTGGCGCTACGTTTGTTCACTAATTTCTGCCACCCTAATTCAGCAACCCATGCGCGTAATTGAACCTCATTAACACCATCCACTCTAAAATCATGAAAACGATATTCAATAGCATTAGACGCTAAATAGCGACGGGCTTTTTTGATGGTGTCACAATTTTTTATACCGTATAAAATAACCATTGTTTATCCTTTTTTACCCGCGCTAAGTCGGTCGTTATTATTAGCATCTTTAATACAACTAATCTGTTGTAGTCCAATGTTTTGCATCAGTTGAGGCACTTGCTTACCCTGATTGTAACCGTGTTCGATTAAAATCCACGCCCCCTTATTCATATAGTCTAGCGCCTGCTTAAGAATGCGTTGTATATCATCCAACCCTGTTTCCCCTGATACCAGTGCCTCTAATGGCTCGTAACGTATACTCTGTTCTAAATGTGGGTCTTGGGATTCAATATAAGGGGGGTTTGTCACAATCAGATCAAACCCTTGCGGTTCAATTTGATTGAACCAATCGGATTGAATGAACTGTACGGTACCGATGTGATGACAGGTTGCATTTTCCTTCGCAATAATGAGCGCAGCGTTAGAGGCATCACTTGCTATTATTTGTGCGTCGGGTCGTTCACTCGCCAGAGCTAAGGCAATCGCACCTGACCCTGTGCCTAAGTCAAGAATTTTAGGGGAGAGGATCGTGATTATTTTTTCGAGTGCAATATCAACCAAGCGTTCGGTTTCAGGACGAGGAATTAAAACCGCTTCACTCACTTTAAGGTCTAAAGACCAAAAACCTTGATAACCGATTAAATAGGCCAGCGGGTAGTCTGATAAGCGTCGATCAAGTAGCCTCTTAAATGCCTTTAAAACGGCTTGATTGACTTGTTTTTCTCCCCAAGCATAGCAATAGCTACGGTCTTTTTGTAAGCAGTGCGCGAGTAACAACTCTGCGTCTAATTTTGGGGTGTCTGATCGCTCGGTGAGTTGTGTTGCCGCGTGTTTTAACACCGTTTGAATACTGTTAGGCATTATTAATCTAATCAGCGCTCAAAGCGGCTAATTGATCGGCTTGATATTCATTAATGAGCGGCTCAATAATTTGATCCAAATTGCCTGAGATGATTTCATCCAGTTTATACAGGGTTAAATTAATACGGTGGTCACTGACACGTCCTTGAGGAAAGTTGTAGGTTCTAATGCGTTCAGAGCGATCACCGCTGCCGACTAAATTTTTTCGGGTCTTTGCTTGTTCAGCATCCTGCTTTTGACGTTCAGCATCCATAATCCGCGCTTGCAAGACAGACAGGGCTTGCGCTTTATTTTTATGTTGAGAGCGTTGATCTTGACATTCAACAACCGTTCCCGTAGGGATATGGGTTAGGCGTACCGCAGAATCTGTTTTATTAACGTGCTGACCCCCTGCACCCGATGCTCTAAACGTATCCACGCGTAAATCAGAAGGCTTAATTTCAGGGGCTTCAATGGCATCAATTTCAGGCATAATGGCAACGGTTGCCGCGGAGGTATGAACCCGTCCTTGTGATTCTGTTTCAGGTACGCGTTGTACACGGTGTACACCGGATTCAAACTTTAAATTAGCATAGACATCAGTGCCAATAATACGCCCAATAATTTCTTTAAACCCACCGTGCTCGCCCTCATTTTGACTGACAATTTCTACTCGCCAACCGTTTACTTCGGCATATCGGGCATACATCCGAAACAAATCACCTGCAAAAATAGCGGCTTCATCGCCCCCTGTTCCTGCACGGACTTCAATAAAGGTATTACTGCTGTCATTCGGATCTTTAGGTAATAACAGCTTTTGGAGACTCAACTCATAAAGCGCTAGTTTTTCTTTGCTCTCTTGTATTTCTTCTTGTGCCATTTCTTTCATTTCAGGATCAGACAACATCTCTTCAGCATCTTCTTTATCCTTAAGGGTTTGCTGATATTTCTGGTATTCACTGACAACAGGTTCTAGCTGGCTGTATTCAACCGATAATTTGCGAAATTGATTTTGATCACTAATAACGTCAGGTTCTGATAATAACGCCGCAATTTCTTCATAGCGTTCGCCAAAGTTATCTAATTTTTGTGTTATAGAGGGTTTCACGTTGTACTCTTTATGATTTATTTAAGCCCAATAGCTTTGTAGCAGCTTGTAATAAACGAATATCACCCCTTCGAGCGGCTTTGTTCATCACGCTGGTGGGTTGATGCGCCAATTTATTGGTTAAGGTATGGGCTAGGAACTGTAAGGTTTCCTCTGCTGATT
Source organism: Cocleimonas sp. (assembly GCA_023146545.1). Classification (GTDB taxonomy): domain Bacteria; phylum Pseudomonadota; class Gammaproteobacteria; order Thiotrichales; family Thiotrichaceae; genus JAGLBW01. The sequence continues at coordinate 8,718 of JAGLBW010000164.1, read as the reverse complement.
TACCTTTAGACAGCATTTTATTCGCTTTATTTAAGGTTTCTTGTTTTATTGCATTGGTTTGACTGCGATAGGTTTGAATCAAATTGACTTGATCTTGAGCTTGCAACCATTCTGAGAAGTTTTTTACTTCCTCTAGCACCATCGTTTCTGCTTTTTCTGCCGCTTGTTGTCGAGACTTTAGGTTTTCTTCAATAACAGAGTGTAGGTCATCAACGGTATAAAGGTAGACATCATCAAGTTCGCCAACCGCTTCTTCAATATCACGCGGAACAGCAATATCCACCATAAAAATAGGGCGGTGCTTGCGTATTTTTAATGCGCTTTCAACGGTTCCTTTGCCAATAATAGGGACAGGGGCGGCAGTGGATGAAATCACAATATCAGCATCGGAGAGATAATGACCGATTTGTGCTAAACCAATACATTCCCCCTCAAATTCTTTTGCCAATTTTGCCGCCTTATCAAGGCTACGGTTGGCAATAATAATCCGCTTAACCCCTGTTGAGTGAATATGACGACCGACCAGTTCAATGGTTTCCCCTGCACCAATCAATAGCACCGTTTGTTCTTTCAAACTGCTAAAAATCTGTTTGGCTAAATTAACGGCGGCAAAAGCAACGGAAACAGGGTTTGAGCCGATACTGGTTTGGGTTCTTACTTTTTTTGCGGTAGAAAAAGCAAATTGCATCAGGCGTTTTAAGGTGCGCCCTGTGGATTTGTTTTCAGATGCTATTTTTAACGCGACCTTTAACTGCCCTAAAATTTGCGGCTCACCCAATACGAGAGAATCTAAACCACAAGCGACACGGAAGGTATGTTGTACAGCGGTAGCATCCTGATGAGTATAGAGATAGGGAGAAAGCGCTTGATAACTGACCTGATGATAGGCTGCTAACCACTCGCTTATTTTTTCAATTTCACTGGGGTCATTGGTATTAATATAAATTTCGGTTCGATTGCAGGTGGATAAGATCATCCCTTCAGGTGAAATCTGTTTCGCTTCCGTCAGTGCATCAGTGACTTTTTCGGGCGAGAAAGCGACTTGTTCACGAATAGCAACAGGGGCAGTTTTATGATTGACACCGATAACGACAATTGACATAGGGGAGAATGATACCGCAATTTGTTAAGAGTTTGGATTCTCTGATACACGCTTTAATAATACAAGTTTTATCCGTGATGATTTTAAGCTTATCGAAATATTGATAATGACTTGATTTGTTTATAGCACTGTAAAATAGACACTGTTACCCCCTAAAACCTCCTTGTGACGGGCTAAATAATAACCAATTAACCGTAATTTGGCAGGTTTCGTTTGATTTGACTGTTTTTATTCCATTCTTTGCTTCAATTTATAGCAGATTCAAATTATAACTGAAGTGGAAAATGACGGCGCTAATATTATCCTTCATAATAGGACATTAACTGAATTTATCGTATAGAATTCAGTTGTTTTAGGCGAATAGGCTTGTCTTTTTTGCTCTATAACGAACCTGTTATTAACATTTTCTAAATTTACTAAAAATAAAGTGTGTTATGAACTTAAAAAAATACCCCATCGTTATTGTATTATCCAGTCTAATCAGTGCTTGTTCGAGCAGTGATTTTTTATTAAATCGTATGAGTGAAAAACTGAGCGACCAAAAAAGGAGTGAACAATTTTACAATATACTCGCGGGCGAGTTATACCAAGAAGAAGGCAATAATAAACAGGCTTTAGCGCATTATATGGTGGTTGCAATGCAGAGTAATGATGCATCAATTGCCAAACGTGCGACACAAATTGCGGCACGTTCAGGTCAAAATAATCATGCGATTACCGTCGCTAAACGTTGGTTAACATTAGACCCAAAATCATTAGAAGCCCGGCAATACCTTGCCTTATTATTATTGCGTAAAAAAAGTTACAAAGCATCGGCTTACTACTTCTATAGTTTGCAAAAAAAATTAGATCATGCTGAAAGAGATGGTGTCAAAATTATTGGTGTGTTGTTGTCCTCAGAAAAACAACATGAAGCGGTTTACCAAATGTATCAACAGTATCAACAGTTAGAAAAAAACCAACCTAAAGTCCAACTCATTTTATCCTCCTTCGCGTTTAAGGCGGCTCATTATCAACAGGCACTGGATATTATTGAACCCGTTAGCCTCGTGTTGCAGGGGGAATCTAAAGAACAAGCGTTATTACTGCAAAGTAAAATTTTATATCAATTAGGACGTGATAAAAAAGCGATGCAAATCTTATCTCCCTTAATGAAATCAAAGTCCACTTCCGATGTCGCGTTATTAGAATATGTGCGTTTATTGATACTCGATAAACGAAATAAAGATGCGGCAACCGTTTTAACACGCCTCAGTGAAAAATACCCAAAAAACCTTGAAATAAAAAAATCTTTGGTTACGTTATATCTTGATTTACAACAATATATTGAAGCAGAACGTTATATTCCTAACTTACTCTTGGATGAGGAGTATAAAAGCATTGCTCATCATTTTAGAGCCGAAATCTTTGAATCCCGTTATGAACTTGATGCGGCCTTAGATGAATATAAACAAGTCAAAGATGGAGAGCTATATTTCAGTGCTCAAAACCATATTCCCCTGTTATTAATGCAACAACATGGTTTGTCTATTGCGCAAGAGTGGTTGCATCAAAAAATAGCGACGGCTAAACTGGATGAACTGAAGTCAAAGTTTCTCAGTATAGAAGCAGGCTTGCTTTTGGATCAAAAAGATTACCAACAGTCATTACTGCTTTATGATGAAGCCGAGGCGCTCACCCCCAATAGTCTCGAAATACATTACAATCGTGCGTTGGTACAACAGGAATTAAAGTTATTAGACAAGGCGGAGGCTGATTTTCGATTTGTACTCAATATTCGCAAAAATGATGTTGAGACGTTGAGTGCTTTAGGGTGCATGTTAGTTAACTACACCAACCGTTTTGACGAGGCAAATGATATGATTCGTAAAGCCTTATCCTTGCGACCCAATGATGTAACGTTAATCGGAAGTTTAGGCTTGTTGTACTATCGACAAGGACAAATTGACAAAGCAGAGCATCATTTAAGGCAAGCTTATCAAAAAAATAGAGTGCCTGAAATAGCACGCTATTTGATTGAAGTGCTGGCTGAAAAAGGCAATCAGAAAGAAGCACAAGCTATTTTTAATGAGATGATCAAACAATACCCTGATGATGACGAACTAAAACGAGTTAAACAGAAAATAATTGATTATAATCGCGCCTCTTAATTTGAGACCATCGTTTAAAAAAGGTAAGTAACAAATATGGATGTTATGCAGATAAAAAAAAGCCCTCATTATATTATAAACGTAGGGCTGCTATTATCTGTCCTACCTTTTTTAAATGCCTGTACCAGTCAACAAAATAGCATTAAACCTGTGGTGAATAAGAGCCCTTCTGCTGTTTTAGCCAAAGATCGAACATGGAAACAACGCCAACAACGGATGCTCAGAAGCGCACGATGGGAGCTTCAAGGTAAAGTTGGTATGCGTTATAAAACCGATCACTGGAGCTTTGGGGTAAATTGGGATCAAAAGGGAAAAAATAATTCGGTGATTAATATCCAAAATCCGTTTACAGGAGCAACCGTTGCGCTAATCACCCAAAAGAAAAATAGCGTTACCTTAAAATCAGCGGATGGAAAAATATACCAAGATACCAATGCCGAACGGTTATTGAAGCGTCAAACAGGGATTGAGTTGCCGCTGGATGGGTTGGTCTATTGGGCAAGAGGGGTTACTGCACCTCAATACCCTAAAGGGGCTGTCATTCTTGATGCTATCGGTCGACCTCAACAAATCACCCAAGCCAACTGGGTGATTAAATACCCACGCTATACCGATTCCTCTGCGGATGCTTTTCCTAAAAAAATTGTATTATCACGTAAAAAGAACGCTATTTATGTCAAGATGATCGCTAAGAAATGGAAGATAAAATAGGTAAACTTAACCTTTTTTAAATATTAAAACCTACTGAAAAATAACCGCTTTTTTCCTATGAAATTACCTGCTCCCGCTAAACTTAATTTATTTTTACACATCACAGGTCGAAGGGGTGATGGCTATCATCTGTTGCAAACTATTTTCCAGTTTTTAGATTATTCGGATGAGATTGAGTTAATACCACGAACGGATGGAAAAATTAAACGGTTGAAAGGTTTAGCTCATCTTAAAGCAGAAGATGATCTTATTGTTAAAGCCGCCAAGCTTTTGCAACAACACACCCAAACAACGCAAGGTGTTGAGCTGAGTGTGCACAAGAAATTACCTGTTGGTGGTGGTTTAGGTGGAGGGAGTTCCGATGCGGCGACGGTGCTGGTGGGTTTAAATCAGTTATGGGGATGTGATTTATCCCTTGATGAACTAGCAACCTTAGGGTTGCAATTAGGTGCCGATGTGCCTGTTTTTGTGCGAGGAAAAGCCGCTTGGGGAGAAGGTGTCGGCGAAATTTTAACCCCTGTTTTTCCTCCCGAAGATTGGTTTGTTGTGATACACCCTGATGTTTTTATCTCAACCCTCGCACTTTTTTCAAATAAAGAATTGACACGCGATTGCGAACCCTTCAAAATACGGCGCTTTCTTGAGGGTCAAGGCAGTAATGTTTTTGAGCCTGTGGTAAGAGATAACTATCCTGATGTTGCGAAAGCATTGGATTGGCTGTCCACTTATTCACCCGCACGTTTAACAGGAAGTGGAAGCTGTATTTTTGCAAAATTTCCGAATAAATTAGTTGCTCAAGAGGTGCTAAATGAGTTACCTTCTCGCTGGCACGGATTTGTTGCTAAAGGGCTGAATTATTCACCTTTGTATACCCGTCTAGAGAAACAAAAGCAGTACTTTTAATGGGCCGTCGCCAAGTGGCAAGGCAACGGGTTTTGATCCCGTCATTCGTAGGTTCGAACCCTACCGGCCCAGCCATTATTCTATTAGGAAGTCTTATATTTTGAGAAAGCCTCAATTTTTTAAGACTTCCTTTTTTACTTCTACCCCATAAACGCGAGAGCAAATCATGTCTGATGTAGACAGGATGATGATATTTGCAGGTAATGCGAATCCACAACTAGCTCAGTCCGTTGCCGAGCATATCGGTGTCCCTTTAGGAAAAGCAACTGTCTCCAAATTTAGCGATGACGAAGTTCATCTGGAAATTCTGGAGAATGTGCGAGGTTGTGACATTTTTGTGATTCAACCCACCTGCGCCCCCACAAATGATAACTTAATGGAATTATTGATTATGATTGATGCACTCTATCGTGCGTCAGCAGGTCGTATTACCGCAGTCATTCCTTATTTTGGTTATGCCCGTCAAGATCGACGGGTTCGTTCGCGCCGTGTTCCTATATCCGCTAAGTTAGTTGCCGATCTGTTGTTAACCAGCCATGTTGATCGTATTTTAACCATCGACTTACACTCCGATCAAATCCAAGGTTTCTTTGACCTTCCCGTTGATAATATTTATGCCTCAGGGGTTTTAGGTGTTGATATTGCGGAAAAAAAATATAAAAACCTGTGCATTGTATCCCCTGATGTTGGTGGTGTGGTACGAGCTAGAGAACATGCCAAAGCATTAGGTGATGGTGATGTTGAACTGGCTATCATTGACAAACGCCGCCCTGAGCCGAATGTATCGGCTGTCATGCATATTATTGGCGATGTTAAGGGTAAGACCTGTGTTCTGATTGATGATCTGATCGATACCTCTGGGACCCTATGTCATGCCGCCATTGCTTTAAAAGAGCACGGTGCAGAAAAAGTAGTGGCTTATTCCACTCACCCTGTTTTTTCAGGGAGTGCGATTAAGAATATAGAAGCCTCTGCTCTTGATGAGGTCGTCGTTACTAATACGATTCCGTTGAGTGATGAAGCCAGAAGGTGCAAAAAAATACGTCAGCTTTCTGTTGCCAAAATCCTAGCCGAATCCATTGAGCATATTAATCGAGAAGAATCGATTAGTGATCTCTTCAAGGAATCGCTATAAACCAACGGGTTTAGTTTGTTTTTACACGGCTACTGTTTTCAGTGGCCGTGTTTATTTTAGTGAATTCTGGTCGCGGAATTCACTGTATTTGAAGCCGTTGAGTCGGTGTTTTTAATTTTGGAGAATAATCATGGCCAACACTTTTGGTTTGACCGCTACAACACGTACTGATTTAGGGAAAGGAGCGAGCCGCCGCCTACGTCGTGAAGGATCGATTCCTGCTGTCGTTTATGGGGGCGCATCAGGTGCTGCTTCTATTACCTTAAAAAGTAATCAAATGAACCGCAACTTATTAGAAGAAGCGTTTTACTCTTCATTAATTAATTTAGAGATCGACGGAAATAAAGAGATCGTCATGTTACGTGATCTACAGCGTCACCCTTCCAGACCTTTTATTCTGCACGTTGATTTACAGCGCATTATGGATGATGAAAAAATTAAGGTTATTGTTCCTTTGCACTTTATTAATGAAGAGGAAGCGCCAGGGGTTAAATTAGAAGGCGGTAATGTTAATCGTCTACTCGTTGATGTTGAAGTCTTCTGTCTCCCTAAAGATATACCTGAATACATTAACGTCGATCTTTCTAAATTACACCGAGGCGGTTCAATCCATCTTAACGAGATTAAAATACCTGATAACGTAGCGCTGACACAGCTGATGTATGACGGACATAACCTAGCGGTTGTTGCTGTTAACTAATACTGAATGATAACTCAGGTCAAAAAAATGAGTCCCTTTCATGGCTAAAATCGCTCTAAAAATAATTGTTGGCTTGGGTAATCCTGGTAAGAATTACACCAAAACACGGCATAATGCTGGGTTTTGGTTTGTTGATGAGCTAGCAAGACGCTATGGTGCTCGCTTTAAGCTCGACAGTAAGTTTTCGGGCGAGCTCAGCAAAGCCACTATTGAAGGGCATAGCGTGTGGTTGTTAAAACCAACGACCTTTATGAATAAGAGTGGTCTTTCTGCAAAACAACTGGCTTCTTTTTATAAAATTTCAGTTGATGATATTTTGGTTGCTCACGATGAGCTTGATTTGTCATCAGGTCTTATGCGCTTGAAACAAAGTGGCGGTCATGGAGGGCATAACGGTCTACGTGACTTACATGCTCACCTGAGTAAAGATTACTGGCGCTTGCGTATTGGCATTGATCATCCAGGAGATCGCAATAAAGTCGTTGATTATGTGCTTTCGCAACCGAATAAAGAGGATGCTATCGATATTTTAAGGGGTATTGACCGTGCGGCGGATAACATTAAATTAATACTTGATGGCGATATGCAAAAAGCAATGAATCAATTGCATACTGATCCTTAAAAACAACAAGGAAAAAACATGGGTTTTAAATGTGGAATCGTTGGTCTACCTAATGTAGGAAAATCAACACTCTTTAATGCACTTACTAAAGCGGGCATACAAGCCGAAAACTACCCTTTTTGTACCATTGAGCCTAATGTTGGCATTGTTCCTGTCCCTGACCTTCGTATGGACGCGCTTGCCGCCATTGTTAATCCAGAGCGAAGGTTACCCACGACAATGGAGTTTGTTGATATTGCAGGATTGGTCGCAGGTGCATCCAAAGGTGAAGGGCTAGGTAATCAATTTTTAGCCCATATTCGTGAAACCGATGCGATTGCACAAGTGGTACGTTGTTTTGATGATGATGATATCGTTCATGTTGATGGCAAAATCGATCCTGTCTCTGATATTGAAACCATTAACACGGAATTAGCACTCTCTGATTTAGATGCTGTTGAAAAAGCAGTTAAACGTGTAATGCGTACTGCAAAATCAGGCAATAAAGAGGCGATTGCGCAACTCGATTTATATCAACGTTTGTATGATCATCTAGGTGAAGGATTTTCTGCGCGTTCTTTTGAGTTAAGCGATGATGATAAGGACTTAGTGAAAGAGCTTCATCTGATTACCATTAAGCCCATTTTATTTATTGCCAATGTGAGTGATGATGGTTTTGAGAACAATCCTTATGTTGATGCCGTAAAAGCCATTGCAGATCAAGAAAGTGCAGAGGTTGTTGCGGTTTGTGCCTCGATGGAAGCCGAAATGTCATTGCTAGAAGATGATGAGCGTGATGAGTTTCTAGAAGACATGGGATTGGATGAGCCTGGTTTAAACCGTGTGATTCGTGCGGGTTATGACCTGTTAAGTTTGCAAACCTTTTTTACCGCAGGTGTAAAAGAAGTCCGTGCATGGACAGTGCCTGTTGGAGCTACCGCCCCTAATGGTGCAGGGCGTATCCATACTGATTTTGAACGTGGCTTCATTCGTGCGGAAGTGGTTGCTTATGATGATTTTATTAACTATCAGGGTGAGCAAGGTGCGAAGGACGCAGGGAAATGGCGTTTAGAAGGCAAGGATTATTTATTAAAAGAAGGCGATGTGGTCCATTTTAGGTTTAATGTGTAGCGTCACGTAAAAATATTAAATAAATTCAATAAAGTTAGTTGACAGTTGCAGGCACAATCTATATATTTCCGTTCCTCAGTTAATACTGATCTGGCTACATAGCTCAGCTGGTTAGAGCACATCACTCATAATGATGGGGTCCCAGGTTCAACTCCCGGTGTAGCCACCATCTTTAAAAAGGCGTTACAGGTTTCCTGTAACGCCTTTTTTATTGCATTTCAAGCACCCAAGACTTAACCTTGTGCTATGAATCAACCCTCAATAATTACTATCGATGAAATGATC
>JAGLBW010000163.1 GCA_023146545.1 Cocleimonas sp. | reverse complement strand
GTGTACCCTAGGTTAGGGTAAAAAATCAAATAACTAGCGTAAGTTATTGAAAAATAACACCCTAAGTTAGGGCTAAATTTTTAAGCAATTATTCGGGGTTTTTGGTCGATTTATTTCAGACTACCCTACGATGAACGTGTTTCCTTCTTTATTTGGGGACACAATAAATAGTAGAAGAATGACTCATCGGTATTCATACTTGACCAAAGTTCAACCTTCTTTTTGTGATAGTCTCGAGCTATAGCATAAGCCAAAAAAAGAAATTTGAATCTTTCTCTAATTTTCGAGGTAAAGTCTCTTTTCCTTTTTGAACTGCATTTTTTTTGCAAAGTTTATTTGCAATATGACATGAATTTTTACAACTGACTTTAGGATAATTAGGGTCAGAGTAAAACTTGTTGTGTTACTCTGACCCTAATTATTTACCCTTTAACACAGACCACTTGTTTTAGTGTGTGCATAATTTCCACCAAATCTTTTTGGGCTGCCATAACCTTTTCGATTGGTTTATAAGCGGAAGGTGTTTCATCAATAACCGTTTCATCAATTCGACACTCCACCCCCGCAACGGCTTTTTTATGTGCGTCTAAACTCACCAATTGCTTTGCTTTAGTTCGTGACATGACACGACCTGCACCATGACTACAGCTACAAAAACTATCTTCATTCCCTAAACCCCGCACAATAAAAGATTTTGCACCCATGCTACCGGGGATAATCCCTAAATCGCCTTTACGCGCACGCACCGCTCCTTTTCGGGTTACCCAAACATTTTTACCAAAATGATGCTCTTTACTAATATAGTTATGATGACAATTCACCGCTTCGGCTTCCGTTGTAAAAGGAATCACAAGCTCCTGTTGTAAAGCCTCTAAGGCACGTGCCATCATCACTTCGCGGTTAACCCGCGCAAAGTCTTGCGCCCACGCTACGGATAAGGTGTATTCTTTAAACAGGCTAGAACCTTCAGGAATATAGGCTAAATTTTTATCGGGCAATTGAATAAAATAGCGTTCCATATCCTTTTTTGCCTGTTCAATAAAATAGCGTCCAATACGATTTCCGACACCACGCGAACCGCTATGCAACATCACCCAAACGTGATCTGATTCATCCAAGCACACCTCAATAAAATGATTACCACTCCCTAGTGTGCCAAGATGATTGATATTATTCGTCTTTTTCAAAAAAGGATACTTGTCAACCATAGTGCTAAACGTATCATTCAGGGGTTTCCATGCGGTTAAGGTATCCTTTGGAGGCGTTCCCCAACGTCCTTGATCACCTTGTCCACCCCGCTGACTACGCCCGTGAGGAATGGCACGCTCAATACGGCTACGCAATGAAGCCAGTTGGTCGGGTAATTGATTCGCACGCAAACTGGTTTTAACGGCCATCATGCCACAACCAATATCAACACCAACTGCTGCAGGAATAACGGCACCAATTGTTGGAATCACACTACCAATGGTTGCCCCAAGCCCTAAATGAACATCTGGCATTACGGCAACCCACTTATGAATAAACGGCAGTTTTGCTGTATTTAATAGTTGTTGTTTTGCCTTCTCATCAAAAGGAACGCCTTGCGTCCATGATTTAACAGGAACATGCCCTTTTTCATATAAGACATCATAAGTTGTGGTCATTTTAGCACCCCTTTTTGTTATGGATACCTACCCTTAATGCAAAACCTATACCCTTTTTTAAAATAATCCTGATAACTTTATAACAAATTGTATTAATTGAATTTATTTTCATAATAACAAACCGTTAGTTTTACACTATACTTTTATTTCTTAAATAAAATATCAAAAGAGATAATAAATTATCACTATGAATAATGTAATGATCGGTGTTCTAGGGGCTAGGTTGGATCATGGGGGGTTAGGTCATCAACGCTGGAAACGTTGGCGACCTAATCTTTCCATGTTGATACAAGATGATATTCAAATGGATGAATTTATTCTAATTTATCATCAAAAAGAAGAAGAACTTGCCTTATTAACACTGAAGGATATGCAAAAAATTGCACCAACCACACGCCTGTATGACTATCAAGTCGATTACGATGACCCTTGGGATTTTGAACAAGTCTATGCTCAACTTCATGATTTCAGCACACAACAACACTTTGATATCGAAAAAAACAACTATTTTGTACACATCACCACAGGCACACACGTTGTTCAAATTTGCATGTATTTATTGACAGAAGCCAATTATATTCCAGCGAAACTATTACAAACCTCACCCAATGTTAAGGATAAAATAAAAGGTCAATATCAAATTATTGACCTTGATTTATCACGCTATGATCAGATTGCTTCCCGTTTTGAGCATGAATCACGTAAGGGCATAGATTATCTAAAAGGCGGAATAAAAACGCACAATAAAGACTTTAATCACCTCATCCAACAACTAGAACAGGTCTCTATTCGCTCCTCCGAACCCATTTTATTAACAGGTGCAACAGGGGTTGGAAAATCACGCTTGGCTCGGCTTATTTTTAAATTAAAAAAACAACGCGGTAAACTGCGCGGTAAATTAGTCGAAGTCAATTGTGCCACATTGCGAGGGGATAATGCGATGTCCGCCTTGTTTGGTCATATCAAAGGATCATTTACAGGTGCAATACAAAGCCGTGCGGGTTTATTACGTGAAGCAGACCAAGGCTTATTGTTTTTAGATGAAATTGGAGAGTTAGGTCTCGATGAACAAGCGATGCTATTGCGCGCAATTGAAGAAAAAACCTTTATGCCCTTTGGTTCAGACCAAGAAACGCACAGTAATTTTGAGCTTATTGTAGGTACTAATAAAAATCTATTTAAACAAGTAAAAATAGGCGAATTCCGTGAAGACTTATTAGCCCGTATTAATCTTTGGACGTATACCATGCCGTCCCTAAAGGAACGTATCGAAGACCTCGCGCCTAATATTGATCATGAGCTTGAACTCTATACTTGCAAAGCAGGCTATAAAGTCAATTTTAATAAAGGTGCGAAAGAAAAATACCTTGCTTTTGCTCACTCTGAACAAGCTTTATGGAAAGCCAATTTCCGTGATCTTAATTCCAGTATCACGCGTATGGCAACCCTCGCCAGTGGTGGACGTATTAATGAAACGATTGTTACCCTTGAAATTCAGCGTCTAAAAAGTGACTGGCAATATTATCAACCGTCTAACCACATCAATAGTACTAAAACGATCCTTTGCAGTGTATTGGATAAGGAGACTGTGGAACAGATTGACACTTTTGATCAAATTCAATTAGCCGAAGTCATTCGTATCTGTAGAAACAGCCCGACGATGGCAAATGCAGGGCGCAAACTGTTTAATATCAGCCGTACCATAAAAACAAATCCAAACGACAGCCATCGCATACGCCAATACTTAAAAAAATATAATTTATGCTTCAAACAACTCAACGCAAGCAATGAATAATCACGCCGAACTTATTTTAAGCACATTAGAGTACTTTTCAAAAAAACAGACTATAACTATGTAACATCATAGCGTTAGTTCGGCGCTGTTTAAATTATTCAAAAAGACAAAACATCCTACAGGATTGTTTTTGAAAGTCAGATCATCTACACCGTAGATTACCTAAAACCTCATTGATGAGGTGCAGAAACTAGCCCTATTTAAGCTAATTTGCATGTATTAATATTTACTAATATACTCAATACAGCCATTAACACTGCCATTTGTTGATTAAAAAAGGAACATAAAATGATGTTCAAATCGAAAAAACAAAATGTTACAACGAATACTCCCCAAGATGCATTTAAAGATACGCAAAGTAAAAATATCCCCCACGCTGATCCTTTATTAATCTTACCTAATGAAACATCAACCACTATAACGGATAAAAAATCATCCGTAGGTGCAACATTATCCTCTCGAATGCGGTTACCTTTTTTTAAAGAAAAAACCTTATCAACTGAATTACAAACGTTACATAATGAAGAGGTCAGAAAGAAATTTGAAGTCGCTTTTACCCGTTTACACGGTGAATTTTCACGCCGAGAACAACAGTTAGAAACACGATTACACGATATTCAAACACAACATGAAGTGCTAATGTTCCAAAAGCGTAATCGCTTACGTTGGATGATTCCTTTAGGATTAGCCGTCGCTTTTGCTGGCGGTTATATGTTATTTGTATTAACCAATATGCAAAACGCCATGTCGAGCATGACAGGCAGTATTCACAATATGAATGGCTATATGGAAAATATGTCCAGCAACACTGAAACCATGTCAAACGATATGCACATTATGAATAATTCAATGCAACAAATGAATGGTAATGTCAAAGGTATGTCTGACTCAATTACCCCAATGGGCGAAATGGCAAAAGATGTCTCACCATTGACTCAACCATTAAAAACTTTTCGCTCTTTTATGCCCTTTTAATGGGCAATATCACTATTTTTTGGGATAACGGAATTTAGTAAAAAATTATTTAAATAGAATCCATCGTTTGAATGGTCACTGAAAGCCACTTTCTCAGCTACTTCTTTACCCTGTTGTAACTATTCATACATCAGTTTTTTTATTAACTGTTGTTGCTTTATATCATCACAGCAGGTATCTCCTGTTAATAAGCACCACAAAATAGGGTCTTCATACTGAAGTAACGCTTGGAAAGCACGTTGTTCTGATTCACTACTGTGGGGATAGTGGTGTTCAAGGTAGTCACTTAACAACACATCCAACTCTTTAACCCCTCTTCGGCATTGCCATTTCAGTTGCGATAATTCAGCCATTTAGTATTTACGTTTTATCATTAATTGTTTGATATTAATAATCGCTTTTGCAGGGTTTAACCCTTTTGGACAAGCCTCTGTGCAGTTCATAATCGTATGACAACGATAGAGTTTAAAAGGATCTTCTAACCCATCTAAACGTTCACCGACAGCCTCATCTCTGGAATCATTAATCCAACGCGCCGCATTTAATAACGCGGCAGGGCCAAGGTAACGCTCACTGTTCCACCAATAACTTGGACAACTGGTCGAACAACACGCGCATAAAATACACTCATACAACCCATCTAGTTTTTCTCGATCTTGTTTAGATTGCAAACGCTCGGTATCGGATGCCGTCGGAGAGTCCGTTTTCATCCACGGTTCTATTGAGGCGTATTGTGCATAAAAATGGGTTAAATCGGCGACTAAATCTTTAATGACAGGCTGATGTGGCAAAGGATAAAGATGAAGATCACCTTCAATATCAGCAATCGACTGAGTACACGCTAACGTATTCCCCCCATTAATATTCATCGCACATGAGCCACAAATTCCCTCACGACAAGAACGTCGAAAAGCGAGTGTTGAATCCACCTCATTTTTGATCTTAAGTAAAACATCCAATACCATTGACCCACACTGGTTTAAGTCAATCTCATAGGTATCCGTTCGAGGACGCTTATTCTTTTCAGGATCATAACGGTAAATAATGACTTTCTTTATCTTGTTAGTACCCTCTGGATTGGGTTCAGAAAAATACTGCCCTTTACCCACAATCGAGTTAGCAGGAAGCTTAAATTCAGCCATAATAACATTCCTTAATAAACACGCTTTTTAGGCGGAATAACGTCACAATCATCCGTCAAGGTATACAAATGCACAGGGCGCGAATCAAAACGTACCGCACCCGATACCGTATCAAGCCAAGCTAAGGTATGTTTCATCCAACGTTGATCATCACGATCAGGAAAATCTTCCCTTGCGTGACCGCCTCGGCTTTCCTCACGGTGTAATGCACCAGTAATAATCGTTTGAGCTTGTGCTAATAGGTTGTCAAGCTCCAAGGTTTCTAATAAATCAGTATTCCATTGCATTCCACGATCGGTAAGACCAATCGCATCAAAACGCTTAAAGATTTTCTGCATCGCATCAACGCCTATTTGTAAGCTTTCTCCTGTACGAAAAACAGCGGCATATTGTTGCATGGTGCGTTGCATATCATCGCGAATACGTGCTGTTGATTCTGTTCCAGAAGCATGACGTAACTGATCAAAACGACTTAAAACACGCTTAAAAGAATCAGGGTTTAAGGCTTGATGGGGTGTGTTGGGTGTTAGTATTTCCGCAGCACGTAAAGCAGCAGCACGTCCAAAGACAATAATATCCAATAACGAGTTAGAGCCGAGACGATTTGCACCGTGTACCGACACACAAGCTGCTTCACCAATTGCCATTAACCCTGCAACCACTGTATCAGGGTTATCATCGGCTAATGTCACAACTTCGCCATGATAATTGGTTGGAATTCCGCCCATATTATAATGTACCGTAGGCAACACAGGGATAGGATCTTTAGTAACATCCACACCTGCAAAAATACGCGCACTGTCTGCAATCCCTGGTAAACGCTCCTTTATAATTTCTGAACCCAAATGCATTAAATTTAAGAACAAATGGTCTTTCTTTTCACCAACCCCTCGTCCTGCATTAATCTCTACTGTCATCGCACGTGAAACCACATCACGCGAGGCTAAATCTTTAGCATTTGGAGCATAACGCTCCATAAAACGTTCGCCCTCTGAGTTCGTTAGATACCCTCCTTCACCCCGCACCCCTTCCGTAATTAAAACCCCCGCACCGTAGACACCTGTGGGATGAAATTGCACAAACTCCATATCTTGCAACGGTAAACCTGCACGTAACACCATTGCACTACCATCACCTGTACAAGTATGTGCCGATGTTGCGGAGAAAAACACACGACCGCTACCTCCTGTTGCAAGAATAACTTGATGAGCTTTAAAGCAATGCAATAGACCCGTCCCTAAATCCCATGCCATAACCCCTTTGCAAACACCCTCCTCCATGATCAAGTCCGTTGCAAAGTATTCCACAAAGAACTCTGCTTTATGTTTTAAAGACTGCTGGTACAAGGTATGTAAAATAGCATGACCCGTGCGATCAGCCGCGGCACAAGTTCGTTGCGCCACACCTTCACCATAATGCGTCGTCATACCGCCAAAAGGACGTTGATAAATTTTTCCTGAGGCGGTACGAGAAAACGGAACACCATAATGCTCTAGTTCAATCACTGCGGGCGCTGCTTCTCGGCACATATATTCAATCGCATCTTGATCTCCTAACCAATCCGACCCTTTTACCGTATCGTACATATGCCACTTCCAACTATCCTCACCCATATTACCCAAAGCCGCAGACATTCCCCCTTGTGCCGCAACGGTATGACTGCGCGTAGGAAAAACCTTGGTAATACAAGCCGTACTTAAACCCGCTGCCGCCATACCTAAAGTAGCACGTAATCCTGCACCACCCGCTCCGACAATGACCACATCATATTCATGCTCAACAATGGTATACCCTTTCATCTCCATTTCAACTTCCCCCTAATGAAATTTTGAGAATAGAATAAACACCAACAGCCATCATAAAATAACTCACTACTTTAACCCCGAACAAACACGCGATACGATAAGGGTAAGCAGCAATATAATCTTCAATAATGACCTGTAAACCCAGTTGTCCGTGCTGAAAAGACAACACCACAATCAATAACATCATCACCGCATTAAATGGGAGCTGCAACCATGCCACGACCCCGACATAACTAGCATGAGGTAACATCGCAAGACTAAAACAAAACCACAGCGTCAATGGAATCAATGCCAATGCTGTCAACCGTTGCAACCAAAAATGAGAGGAAGCCTCAGGGGAACCTCCCAAGCCTTTAGCTTTTGCTAAAGGTGAACGTAGATCTTTCATAACACAATAATCCCTGTTAACACGGTGAAACCGATGGCAACACCCAACACCAAAAACCCCGATTGATGTACCACCTTGAGCGATAAACCCCAACCGATATCCCATAATAAATGCCGTATACCATTCACCAAATGATAATAAAGTGAAAAAATAAATCCGAATAAAATAACCTGTCCTACCCCACTAGACAGCACATTATGTACTGTTTCCCATCCCTCTTTTCCACTCGCTATAGAAGCCAACCCCCAAACCATTAGGATTAAACCAATAAAAATAACAACTCCCGTCCCTCGATGCAAAACAGATAACTTAGCGGTAATTGGTAGCTTATAAATTTGTAAATGTGGTGACATCGGTCTTTGATCATCCCAAGACATGTTTTTACCTTCTTATATTGATATTCGTTTCATATACCGTTATTTATTGATTTCGATCTACGTTCAGCACCTGCTAATGACTTCATGGATTCAAGTTAAGCTCCTCTCTACACGATACTTTTTGAAATAAAAATCTAAACTATTTATTTTTAGTTGATAGATAGAGAGATCCAGTAACAATAAAATCAATAACTTAGAATTTAATAAAATTTTTTTCGTGTACAGAGACTATTTCCATAGCATTGTATCGAAATCGAATTTCTGAACAACGCTACCAAATATAGTTTGGTAATGAGACAAAAATATTGATAAGTTAAACGATCCGACAAAAAACTAGGAGGTTTTTTATGTCTTACCTTATAAAAGGAATTGTTTTATTATTTTGTTTATCGCTTGTAGCCGAAGCCGATGTAAGAATTGTGGGGGGATCGCCTGCTCCTTCTGGTAACTGGCCTTCAACTGTCGCGTTATATAGCAAAGATGATGATCAACAAAGGCGCTTTTCATTTTTTTGCGGGGGCACATTAATAGCGTCACGATGGGTATTAACCGCCGCACACTGCCTTGTTGATAAGAACACATCGAGAACCAAAGCAACATCCCTTATCGCTATTTTTGCAGGCAGTCAAGACCTAACCCAAAAAGGTGATGGATTAGCCGCGATTAAACGTATTATTGTTCATCCCAACTACAACACCAATAGCCCCGACTCTGATTTAGCCTTATTAGAATTAAAAGAAGCCAAGAACATTCAGACGATACCTTTATATATTGGTGATGCACCAATAGGCACTCGTGCTGCTGTTGTTGGATGGGGGGTGAGAACGGTTGATGTTGACGGGAAAACGTCAAACCCATCCGAGATATTACACGAACTTGCTGTTCCCGTTGTAAGCCAAGCCCAATGTCGTTTTTTTATGGGCAATAATAACATTACCAATAATATGCTTTGCGCAGGAACAGGTAATGGCGGACAAGACAGTTGCCAAGGCGATAGCGGCAGCCCTTTAATGGCAATTCAAAACAGAGAAATACGTCTACTCGGTGTCGTCAGTTGGGGAGAGGGTTGTGCCAAACCCAATACCTATGGTGTATACACGCGTTTAAGTCAATTTAACACATGGATAACATCTTATACCACCGCCAAACCCAACATCAAAAACGGTGGCACAAGCGGTGGCGCATTATTTTGGATGCTCTTCCCTTTCTTTGGGTTATTAATCTTTTTAAAAAAGTTGAACAAAAGCAGATAATAAAAGGGGTGACAAGCCCTTGCGTCTTTAACTTAGGGGAGTTCAAGACAGTATTAACGGGTAACAATGCCCAAATCATTAAGGTGTTTAGGATTATTTTGCCAATTTTCTTCAACACGGACAAAGGTTTTTAGTACTACTTTTTTTTCTACTAGGTCTTCTAGAATAAGCCGAGCCGCTGTACCGACTCGTTTTAGCGTATCGCCACGCTTGCCGATTACAATGCCTTTTTGACGGGCTTTTCCTACCCAAATGGTCGCATTAATATCAACACGATGGGGCATTTCTTTAAATTTTTCGATATTGACGGCGGTGGAGTAGGGAATTTCTTGATGTAAATGATGCATTAGTTGCTCTCGGATCACTTCAGAGCAAATATTCCGTAGGCTTTGATCTGTTATGCTGTCTTTGTCATAAGCATACTCAGAAAAAGGTAATAATTTACTGATTTTCTCTAATAAGGCGGCTGTGTTAATGCCTTTAGTCGCTGAAATAGGAATAATTTCTGTAAAGGCTCGTTTTTCTTTTACTGATTCGATATAGGAAAACAAACGTTCTTTTTCGCTGATACGGTCAACTTTGTTAATCAGTAAAAACACAGGACAGTTCATATCGTGCACCCGTTGTAAAACTAAATCATCTTCTTTTGTCCATTTCAGCGCTTCAACTAACACAACAACCGCATCGACCGCATCTAATGCAGCAACGGCGGCGATATTAAGTGTTTTATTCATCAAGGTTTTAGAATCGTGATGAATACCGGGTGTATCGGTAAAAATAATTTGGGTTTGGTTTTGAGTAACGATCCCGCGCACATTGGTACGGGTGGTTTGTGGTTTATTCACAATCGCTGAAATGCGATAGCCAACAAGGTAATTTAATAGGGTTGATTTTCCAACATTAGGACGACCAACAATGGCGACGTAGCCACAACGTGTTGTTGGTAAAGAGGGTTGTTGTTCACTTGTCTTTTGCTTGTCATCCATTGTTTTTATTTATCTTCCCTTTATTTAAAGTGTATTTTTTATCAAAATTATTTTATTTAACATTTTCTCTTACTTTTCTAAACGCAAATAAGGCGGCTTTTTGTTCTGCTTTTCTACGGCTGGTTGAAATACCTTGAGTACGTACTTTTAATACTTTAATCACACATTCAGCGGTAAACAGTTGACGATGCGCATCACCTGAGATAGATAATAAGTCATATTGAGGAATAGCATGACCGCGTGATTGCAAAAGTTCTTGGAGACGGCTTTTTGGATCTTTTAGCTCATCTTCATCAGGTAGGTTTTTTAGGCGTTTTTTGAATAAGTCGAGTACAAAATCTTGTGCTTTTGGCATACCGAGTTCGAGATAAACGCTGGCAATCACCGCCTCTAAGGTATCCGAAAGGATAGATTTTCGGCGAAACCCACCACTTTTAAGCTCACCTGCACCAAGGTTTAGGTAATCACCTAGCGATATTTCTACGGCAATTTCTGCGAGGGTTGCTTCATTAACTAATGAAGCACGTAAACGACTCAAATAGCCTTCGGATGCCGAGGGTAATTGTTTATATAACGCACTGGTGATCACAAAACCTAACACACTATCGCCTAAGAACTCTAGTCGTTCATTATGTTTTCCACTGGCGCTACGGTGTGTCAAAGCCTGTTTAAAACATTCACCTTGTTGCAAGGCTTTAGGCAATATACGTTCAAGTTTTTGTGACACTAAGTTGAGACCTTTCTAAACAGTAAATAACCCCTTATTTTAACATAGGCTATAGAGAACCCTCAATCATCTATCAAGGAACCTGCATCAATAACTTTAGGGGTGTTATCTCTACACATTCCTTGATTCTATTGATATTGGGTTTTATCTCTTCACTTTTAGCCGATGCTTTGTTTCTATCAATGAGGAAAGGGGGGGGGTAAATCATAAAGTATCAACAGGGTGTTTTTTAGGTTTTTTATTCTTTTTCGCCTAAAATAACAGCGTATTTGAAGTCAATAAGATAGGATAAATTTCCGACCCAAGGAACTCGCACTTCATATTGAACGCTTAAACGTTTCCTGTTATTTCCTTTTTTCATTAGGGAGAGTTTGAACGGCCGTTTTTTTTGCGCAATACGTTGTAAATCAGCCATGCCATTAATATCCATATATTTATCTAATTTCTTATAAACATAAGTAGCACTTTGTTGTTTGATTTCAGGCTCCATTGCGATGTTGTCCATCATTGAACGTACCCCATTGTATTCTAGGTATTTTGGTCCAATTTTAACGGCAGCACTAAACACTAAGATGCTTAACGCAATCACGACCATCCAGGATAGAAAACTCATCCCTACTTGCTTTTCTCGATTTATTTTCATTTTATTATTATTAATAATTATTTTTATAATGAAGGACTACATTATCCATTGCAAAAAAAGCACAATGGATAACACCAGCGTCTAGGTTAACAAACCCTCAATGAAGCTAAACTTAAGCATTATTTAATGCTAGTTCCAATCCGTGAGCCATTAAAACCATCACCTTTATCTTGCCAATTCCAATGCATCCAAACTAACACCGCTTTTCCAACAATGTTTTTCTCTGGAACAAATCCCCAAACACGGCTATCACTACTGTTATCACGATTATCACCCATAACAAAATAATGCTTATCAGGAACAACAATATCTATTGGCTTTGTACCGCCTTCAAAAATCTGCATCGCATGGCTTATATCACCCTTGCTACTGGATAATGTTTCGTTATAGATGCGTGCTGGCATTTTTCCATAGTTAGTATCCACAAGCAGATCTTTTTTATCCGTGTAGGAGGCTTTTTTTCCATTAACAATCAGTTGTTTATCAGCAGTCAAACTAATGCGATCACCCGGTAAACCAATGACACGTTTGATGTAATTTACAGCAGGGTCACGTGGGTAACGAAATACCATGACATCACCCCGTTCTGGTTCACCAACCGAGATAATTTTTTTATGGATAATGGGTAAACGTATACCGTACGCGTATTTTTGAACGAGGATAAAATCCCCAATTTCAAGGGTTGGGATCATTGATCCTGAAGGAATACGGAACGGCTCCGCCACAAAGGAGCGTAAGAAAACAACAATGAGTAAGACGGGGAAAAATGAACGAGCATAGTCAAGTAGTAAGGGTGGATCATCAGAAGTGAGGGTTTCTTTTGATGCTAATAAGCGATACATCAATATAATTAAACCTGATAATACTGTAATAGCGACTAGCCAAAACTCTAAACCAACATTAATTTCCAATTTTTTATTCCTTATAATTTAGAACTATTTATCAACTTTCAATACAGCTAAAAAGGCTTCTTGTGGAATTTCCACATTACCCACTTGCTTCATTCGTTTTTTACCTGCTTTTTGTTTCTCTAATAACTTACGTTTTCGAGAAACATCACCGCCGTAACATTTTGCAATGACGTTTTTACGCAATGCTTTCACATTAGATCGAGCAATAATATTGCCACCAATCGCGGCTTGAATAGCAACATCAAACATTTGACGTTGAATAATACCGCGCATTCGATCGACTAAATCACGCCCTCTGGTTTGAGCAAAATCTTTATGGACAATAATGGAGAGCGCATCTACCTTTTCACCATTGATCAAAATATCTACTTTTACTAAAGGCGCGGGTTCAAAACGATCTAGCTCATAATCAAAGGAAGCATAGCCACGACTGACTGATTTCAGTCGATCAAAGAAATCTAAAACCACTTCGCTGAGTGGAAGATCGTAGTTTAGCGTGACTTGATTACCTAAATACTGCATTTGTTTTTGTACGCCGCGCTTTTCAATACATAGCGACATCACATTCCCCACGTATTCTTGGGGTAGCATCACCGTACCCCGAATAATCGGTTCACGGATTTCGGCTATTTTATTGATAACAGGGAGTTCGGAAGGATTGTGGATTAACTTAACCTCACCATTAGTTTCTTCGACTTCATAAATAACCGTGGGAGCGGTTGTAATTAAATTAAGATCATATTCACGTTCTAAACGTTCTTGAACAATCTCCATGTGCAACATGCCGAGAAAACCACAACGAAAACCAAAACCTAAAGCTTGGGAGGTTTCGGGCTCATAATGCAAAGAAGCGTCATTTAAATGCAATTTATCCAAGGCTTCACGTAGGTTTTCATAGTCTTCAGCGTTTACTGGAAAAATACCTGCAAAGACACGGGGCTGCACTTCTTTAAACCCTTCCAACGCCGTTTTAGCTGGTTTATTAAAATCGGTTAAGGTGTCACCTACTTTTGCAGATGAGATGTCTTTAACACCCGCAATAACAAAACCAACCTCACCAATTTCTAAGGTTTCCCGATCTTCACTCTTAGGGGTGTAAACACCCAGACGATCAACTTGAAAATTATGTCCTGTGGACATGGCTTTGATTTTTTGCTTTTTACGCAACTGCCCTTGCATCACTCGTACCAGTGAGACCACACCCAAATAGCTGTCAAACCATGAATCAATAATCAATGCTTTTAAAGGGGCTTCTGGATCACCTTGAGGGGGAGGAATACGTTCAACGAGTTGTTCTAATAAGTCTTCAATACCAATGCCTGTTTTTGCACTGACATGCACCGCATCGGTCGCATCAATCCCAATAATTTCTTCAATTTCTTCACTCACCCGATCAACATCAGCCGCGGGGAGATCAATTTTATTGAGTACAGGAACAACTTCTAAGTCTAAATCAATCGCGGTATAACAGTTGGCAACACTTTGAGCTTCGACACCTTGAGAGGCATCCACCACTAATAATGCACCCTCACAAGCGGATAAAGAACGCGAGACTTCATAAGAAAAATCAACATGCCCTGGAGTATCAATAAAGTTGAGGTGATAAATTTCACCATCCCGTGCTTTATAATCGAGTGAAACACTTTGCGCCTTAATGGTAATCCCGCGCTCACGTTCAATATCCATTGAATCGAGCACTTGATTATCCATTTCTCGATCACTTAAACCACCACAATGTTGTATAAAGCGATCTGACAAGGTTGATTTGCCGTGGTCAATATGGGCAATGATGGAAAAATTTCGTATGTTTTGATTCGCTTCAGCCATTAATTTTTATCACTATAGTTGCTTAGTCAGAAGTTTCATTTAATCCTTTAAGCGTTGCTTAAACCTGATGCTATCGCACCCGTTTAAGTTGTTTGATTTAATGATGCTTTCATTGTTTTCAAGGTTTGTTTAAAGACATCAGCCTCGAAGAAATGATAAAAAATCACCTCATGCTGATACAGGACAACGGGAACATCAACATTATATTTTTCTCGCAACACGGGATCTTCATCAATATCAACGCTATTGATATCAAACGGTATCTGTTGTCGATGCTCTCTTTGTTGGGCATGCAAAGAAGCAAGCATTTGCTCACACAAATGGCAGCCTTCGCGATAATACACTATCAAGGTGTTTGAATTAGACATTATTTTAGGGATCACTCGAAATGATTTATTTTCTAGTGCTTATTTTGGTTTTATGATCAATTTTAAGCGCGACATACTGTGATGTACCTTCCCGTAATACTAAAGCCGCCACGGGCGTTCCATTGGGTAACTGATTGATAATGGCTTTTAGCCCTTTAACATTAGGCACAATTTGATTGTTAAATACCTTAATGACATCACCCGATTCAATTCCTGCTTTACGCGCAGCACCCAGCGCTACTGACTTCACCAATACGCCCCCATTTTGCAAAGACAAGGATTGACGGTGTTCCTCAGTTAAATTATCAAGCTCCATCCCCATTAAGGTATCAACATTGGCTACTGTTTTAAGGGTTGGTTTTGCTTTTTTGACAACATCGACAGGTAGCTCCCTTAATTTAAGTTTTACCGTTTTAAAATGACCTTTACGAAATATTTTCACCTTAACGTGTTCATTAATTGGTGTGCCACTCACAATAATGGGTAAGTCAGAAGCCATATTAACTTCTTTGTTCCCCAGTTTTAAAATAACATCCCCTTGTCGCAATACCGAGGCCGCAGGTCCTCCCTGTATCACCTCGGCAACCAAAGCCCCCACAGGCTTATTCAGACCGAAAGAATCTGCCAGTCCCACCGTGACTTCTTGAACAAAAACACCCAACCATCCCCGCTGAACATAACCTTTTATTTTCAGCTGTTGTACCACATTTTTCACCACATCAATGGGGATCGCAAACGAAACCCCCATAAACCCACCTGAACGACTGTAGATTTGAGAGTTAACCCCAATCACATCGCCGTCCATATTAAATAAAGGACCGCCTGAATTACCAGGGTTAATCGCCACATCGGTTTGGATAAACGGAACATAGTTTTCTTCGGGCAAGCTCCGTCCTTTAGCGCTGACAATCCCAGCGGTCACACTGTGATCAAAACCAAACGGCGAGCCAATCGCCACGACCCATTCACCGACTTCTAATTGTCGCGAACTCCCCGTCGTTAAGACAGGCAAATTAGAGGCTTCCACTTTTAAAAGCGCAATATCACTGCTTTTATCACTACCGATAATTTTTGCGGACAACTCTCGACGATCACTTAATTTTACAAATATTTTATCCGCACCTTCTACCACATGACGGTTTGTCACTACATAACCATCCGATGAAATAATAAATCCTGATCCCCCTAGACCCACTGAATTGGATTCTTCATCGCGGCTTTCAGGTAAATCCCCATCAAAAATACGTTTCATTAAGTCATCAATTAACTCATTTCCTGTATCCGTTTCGGGTGTTTTTACTTTGGGTACGGACTGCTTTGAATAGTCTTCACGTTCTGTACTAATATTAACCACGGCAGCACTGTGGTTTTTGACCAAATTGGTAAAATTTGGTAGTTCATGACTTTGAGCTACCTGTATTAATAGCAATAAAAAAAGAGGTATGAGGAACAACCTCGTTATAAAAATGTTACTCATGTTGGAATATTCTCCCTGAATTTATTCCACAAACATTATAAAAGCACCCTATTAAAAACAATAGTTTGCCTTTTAAAGAAAAGGGGTAATGCAATGATTTCAACAACCCTTAAGTGCGACATCACAGCGCTCAGCCACTTTGCAAAAAACCCAATCAACGACCATAAATTATAAAGATTACTGAGAGTTAATGATACTGAAACTAGCCAAATGAAATAAAATTCAGCTTTTTTTAACTTAAAAACTTAGCTTAAATTGGAAACAAACAAGCTCTTGAAAGTCTATTCAAATAAACTAAAAGCCAAGTCTGTTAGTAAAACCTAGTCTATACTATTGTCCGATTTTCCTTATCTTCTGAAGAGAAAGTCGTTCCATCCACTTCAACAACATCAAAACTTAACCTACGGATATTTTATGGACTTATCATCTCTTACTGCACTTTCTCCTGTTGATGGTCGGTATGCGAATAAAACCTCACCCTTACGCCCTTACTTTAGTGAATATGGGCTAATAAAACACCGCGTACTGGTCGAAATACGGTGGTTACAGGCGCTTTCTCAACACCCAGAGATTAAAGAGATTCCTGAATTTAGCCCCGAAGCTAATGATGTCTTAAATAAAATGATTCATCAGTTTAGCGAAGAGGATGCACAACGGATTAAAGCCATTGAACGCACCACAAACCATGATGTAAAAGCGGTTGAGTATTTTATTAAAGAAAAAATAATTGACCAACCCGAAATCAACGCGGTGAGCGAGTTTATTCACTTTGCTTGTACCTCTGAGGATATTAATAACCTAGCTTACGCTTTAATGATTAAAGGTGGACGTGAGCAGGTATTACTCCCTGAAATCAAACAGACAATTGAGGCCCTTACCCACTTAGCGCACGATTATGCTGACCTGCCGATGCTGTGTCGTACACATGGACAACCTGCATCCCCTTCCACATTGGGCAAAGAAATGGCGAATACAGCCTATCGGATGCAACGTCAATATGATCAGATCAAAACAGTTCCCTTATTAGGTAAAATTAACGGGGCAGTGGGTAATTATAATGCTCATTTTAGTGCTTACCCTACGTTGGATTGGGCGCTCTTTGCCCAACAATTTGTTGAATCTTTAGATTTAGAATGGAATCCGTACACGATTCAAATCGAACCGCACGATTATATCGCCGAATTATTTGATGCGACGGCTCGTTTTAATACTATTTTAATTGATTTTTGCCGTGATATTTGGAGCTATATCTCCATTGGCTATTTCAAACAAAAAGTGATTGCAGGTGAAGTCGGTTCGTCTACTATGCCGCATAAAGTCAACCCGATTGACTTTGAGAATGCAGAAGGCAATGCAGGGATAGCCAACGCCTTAATGAACCATCTATCTCAAAAGCTCCCCATTTCTCGTTGGCAACGTGATTTAACTGATTCCACCGTATTAAGAACCCTTGGCGTAGGCCTAGGGCATACCAGTATCGCCGTGCAATCAACTCTCAAAGGCATTAGCAAATTGGAAGTTAATCAACAAGCCCTTGCTGATGATCTCAACAATAACTGGGAAGTGTTAGCAGAACCGATTCAAACGGTGATGCGCCGCTATAATATCGAAAAACCTTATGAAAAATTAAAAGAACTAAC
The DNA here is from genome assembly GCA_023146545.1 of Cocleimonas sp. Classification (GTDB taxonomy): domain Bacteria; phylum Pseudomonadota; class Gammaproteobacteria; order Thiotrichales; family Thiotrichaceae; genus JAGLBW01. The sequence goes on along the minus strand of JAGLBW010000163.1, from coordinate 8,604 downwards.
ACGAGGACAACGCATTACCCCTGAAGGATTACAAGTTTTCATTAATACTTTAGATATTCCCCAAAGTGCTAAAGACACCCTATTAGCCCTAACGCCTGCCAACTACATTGGTAATGCCATTGATCAAGCAAAAAATATTTAACGATGACAACCGCAGCGAATGAAAAATTATTGGGCGGCTTAGACTATCAAACTTTTTTAAATGAATACTGGCAACAAAAACCATTATTAATTCGTCAAGCTTTTTCAGGCTCTCCCTTAGCCATCAGCCCTGAAGCATTAGCAGGGATTGCGTGTGATACCGACGCACCATCACGTCTTGTTATTGAGCAGGGTGAAACCCCATGGGAATCTCTATTTGGTCCTTTTGATGATAATACCTTTGCCCAATTACCTGATTCACATTGGACGCTATTAGTTAATGACTTGGAATGCTATATCCCTGAAGCTGCTGATATTATTCAGCACTTCCGCTTTATCCCTGATTGGCGTATTGATGACTTAATGCTAAGTTATGCAGTCAAACACGGTTCTGTTGGTCCTCATACCGATGAATATGATGTCTTTTTAATTCAAACATCGGGTAAACGACATTGGAAAATCGATACCAATGAGCACTATTTAAGTGAACTATTACCTGACTGTTCGCTGAGTATTTTAAAACATTTTGAAACCAGTCATGATTGGGTTTTAGAAGCAGGTGATATGCTCTATCTCCCCCCTAATTTGCCCCATTACGGTATCGCAAAAGATGACCAGTGCATGACTTTATCCGTTGGTTTTCGTGCACCGAGTCAGCAGGAGTTAATCAGCGCTTGGTTAGAATCAGCGAGTAATAACCCCAAATTCAAACAACGTTACTCGGATAAAAAAAGATCACTTCAACAGCAAGCGGCTGAAATAACTAAAAATGATATTGCCGCGCTTTCTAAAATGATATTGGAAGGCATTGATCACGAAAAAGAGCACTTATCATTATGGCTTGGAAAGTACCTCACAGAAGCCAAAGGTGACCCCATTGATGATCAAAATATTTTCAATGAAACATCACCACATGATGAAGTGTTTATTCGCCAACACTGGCTTCGATTAGCCTATTTCGAAAATAACAACACCCTCGATTTCTTTGCAGATGGTATCCATTATCAACTTTCTCACCCTGAAAAAGAGGCTATTTTCTATCTCTGTCAACATTATCGCTACTCAAAATCACAGATAGCACATTACTGCCAAGGTTCTACCTTTAACACAATCTTTAATGATTTGCTCGAAAAAGGAGGTATTACTTAACCTCAATCCGTTATTTTGAATAGCCTAGTCTCTACTCTAAATTATGAACAATAAAAATAAAAACATATTAGTCGCCTTCGTTGGTCTTTATTTCACGTTACTCAATAGCACCACACAGGCGAGTAGCTATTCCGAAAGGCTCGTTGATGCCGCGATCGAACGTACTTTCCATAAGGTCACCTATGATGGTTCTTATCACCGTATTGGGTTCCCTTATGGGGATGTCCCCCAAAATATCGGCGTTTGTACTGATGTTGTGATCCGCTCTTACCGCAGACTAGGTATTGATTTACAACAGCGCGTCAACGATGACATGAAACAGCGTTTTAACGAATACCCTAGCTTTTCCCGATGGGGATTATCTCGCCCCGACCCTAATATTGATCATCGACGTGTTCCTAATTTACGCTCATTTTTTGAGCGTAACGGTATTAATCTACCCCTCACCCGCAATCCTAATGACTTCAAACCCGGTGATATTGTAACGTGGAATATTACCCCCAGCTTGCCTCATATCGGCATCGTGACAAATATAGTCTCACACGATCAGAGAAGACCTTTAATTGCACACAATATTGGCAAAGGTCCTAAGCTGGATGATGTTTTATTTAAATTAAAAATGACAGGTCATTATCGGTATTTACCTCAATAAAATAGAGCACTCGACATTACGACAACAGATTGGATCATCTTCATAAATTCTCCTTTTTATTCGGTATTCTGCTTCTTTTTAGCTAATGCCTCCATTATTTTATAGACAGGCGGAAAGAAATTTATCAAAATAAACATCAAATTATGAAAAAATCACGGTGCGATATTCTAAACTAAAAGATACTGCTTAACTTCGCAGACGCTATCTACGATAATATGACCCCTTTTATTTACTAGGAAAGGGTCTGATCCCTACGGCATTCCTCAAGAGAGACTTTAAAATTATGGCAGGCAAAATTTTCATCCAAACACACGGCTGTCAAATGAATGAGTATGACTCTTCAAAAATGCTGGACGTATTGCAAGATTCCGAAAACATGGTGTTAACCGATAACGCTGAAGATGCGGATGTGCTACTCCTTAATACCTGTTCGATACGTGAAAAAGCACAAGAAAAAGTATTCTCTCAGATTGGACGTTGGCGAAAAATAAAAGAAAAAAATCCCTCCGTTATTATTGGTATTGGCGGTTGTGTTGCCAGTCAAGAAGGAGAGGCGATTAAAACACGTGCACCTGCGGTTGATGTTATCTTTGGCCCTCAAACCTTGCACCGTTTACCTGAAATGATCAACAAGGCAAAACACAGTAAACAAGCGGTGGTTGACATCTCCTTCCCAGAGATTGAGAAGTTTGACTGTTTGCCTGAACCTAAAGCAGATGGTCCCAGCGCTTTTGTCTCAATTATGGAAGGCTGTTCTAAATATTGTACTTTTTGCGTCGTACCCTATACTCGTGGTGAAGAAATTTCCCGTCCTTTTGATGATATTATTGCAGAGATTGTTCACCTTGCGACACAAGGTGTTAGAGAGGTTAATCTATTAGGGCAGAACGTTAATGCTTATCGTGGCAAAATGCATGACGGTGATATTGCTGACCTTGCTATTTTAATACAATACGTTGCCGCTATTGACGGGATTGATCGTATTCGTTATACCACCTCACACCCTGTTGAATTTAGCGATAGCCTGATTCAAGCGTATGCTGAAGTACCTGAACTCGTCAGTCACTTACATTTACCCGTTCAAAGTGGCTCTGACCGCATTCTTTCTGCGATGAAACGCGGACACCTTGCCGCAGAATACAAATCTAAAATTAGGAAATTACGCAAAATACGTCCAAATATCAGTATGTCTTCAGATTTCATTATTGGCTTTCCAGAAGAAACGGATGCCGACTTTGAAGCCACAATGCAATTAATTGAAGATGTTGGTTTCGATCACAGCTTTAGTTTTATCTATAGTCCTCGCCCTGGAACACCTGCGGCTTCTTTGTCCGATGAAACCTCAATGGCAACTAAAAAAGTACGCCTTAAACGATTGCAAACCCGTCTTATAGAAATGACGGCAACGATTAGTCAATCCATGATCGGCAGTGTTCAATCCGTTTTAGTCTCACGCCCTTCAAAACGTAGTGACCAAGAAATGTCAGGGAAAACAGAGAATAACCGCACCGTTAATTTTGAAGGACAACAACGTCTTGTTGGGAAATTTGTTGATGTAAAAATTACTGCCGCTTTCCCTAATAGTTTACGAGGCTATATTGTAGCCGTTGAGGGCGAGACACTAAAATAATCACTTCGTTAGACAAAGTACTTTTATTTTTGCTGGGATAAAGCTAAAGTTAGTCGCCTAACTTTTCGAAAAGTATTTTTTAAATCTTTTAGGAGTTCACTATTTTTGGATACCAAGACGATCGACGATAGCAAATGCAGTACGATTGAATTCACCCTAGAACCCATTGACAATGAACGTTTGATGAATCTTTCAGGGCAATTTGATCAACACTTACGCCAACTCGAAACTCGCTTGGACGTTACCATTGGAAATCGAGGCTACGATTTTAAAGTCAGCGGACTACCCGCGAAGCTTCAAATGGTTATTAATCTAATCAAAGCACTCTATAATCTCACCGCATCAGAAGTCCTCACACCCGAAAAAATTCATTTGTATCTGCAAGAGTCGAGTCTTGATCATCATCCTACGGATGATAAAGACATCGTTTACACCACGATTCGCACCAAACGGGGTGTTATTCGTGGACGGGGTGTGAATCAAAATAATTATATCCGCAATATGCAACGGCACGACCTTACCTTTGGCATTGGTCCTGCAGGCACGGGCAAAACATACCTTGCTGTCGCGGGTGCCGTCGAAGCACTCGAACGAGATGAAGTCCGACGTATTATTTTAGTCCGCCCTGCGGTTGAAGCGGGTGAAAAGCTGGGTTTCTTGCCCGGTGATTTATCCCAAAAGGTCGATCCTTATTTACGCCCAATGTACGATGCTTTGTATGAGATGCTAGGGTTTGAAAAAGTAGGGCGTTTGATTGAAAAAAATGTCATTGAGGTTGCACCTTTAGCTTATATGCGAGGACGCAGTTTAAATGATTCATTTATCATTATGGACGAAGCTCAAAATACTACCACCGAACAAATGAAAATGTTTTTGACCCGCTTAGGCTTTGGTTCTACCGCAGTGGTCACGGGTGATATTACACAAATTGACTTACCCTCTCGACAGTTATCTGGTCTGAAACACATTATTAATGTACTGCAAGGCATTGATGAGATTAGTTTTAGCTATTTTCAGCCCAAAGATGTCGTACGCCATACCTTAGTTAAAAGTATTGTGAAAGCCTATGACCGTTTTGATGAATTGCAAGACAATACAAACAAAACCTATTAGTTTTTCTTTAGCACCAACACGCTTAAGCATCATATCACGCTCTCTTTATTAAGTACTTGATATCTTTGAGTAAACAACATCATTTTTTCCTCAATGAATAGACGTTCGCACCTTAACGTGAACCCTAAAGTAGATAAAGACAGCTTTATTCTTCAAGGTCTTGATATATTCTCAGCATAAAATGATGGGTGTGAAAAATAAGACATCCCACACTCCCTAGCGTTTTCATCCTTTTCTAATCATACTTAATATAATGCCAGATAAATTACCATTATCAACCCACAAAAAAAACATACGCATAGAGATACAAAATCCATATCATTATCAACAGCTTCCCAATCATAACAAAATACAATCTTGGGTAGAAACAGCGTATCAAAACAAGCCAGAAACCAGTATAACGGTACGCTTTGTTAATGAAGAAGAAAGCTCAACACTGAATCAAAGCTATCGCTCAAAAGCCAATGCAACCAATGTGCTTTCTTTTGTCTTTGTTCAACCCATTCTTCCTCCAGAGGTTACACTAGACGTACCCCCTCACTTGGGGGATCTCGTTATTTGTGTTCCTGTCATCACACAGGAAGCAAAAGCACAAAAAAAATCCTTGGAACAACACTGCGCCCACTTAATTATTCATGGGCTATTACATCTACAAGGCTATGACCATACTGAGGAACAACTCGCACACCAAATGGAAACTTTAGAAATTAATCTTTTGGAGACGTTGGATTACCCCAACCCTTACTCAACGCCATGATAAAAAAAATTCGTACCTTACTGCATGACAAAGGGGTAACATGGCTCAAAGAAAAAGCTGATTTTTCACCATCTAATCAGCAACAAATACTGGATAGCCTCAAACAATCACATAAAAAAGGGGTTATTGATGTCGGTGTTTTAGGCATGATGGAAGGGGTACTTCGGGTAGATAATTTACAAGTACGTGACGTGATGATTCCGCGTTCTAGTATGAATTTTTTACACATAAACGACAGTTATCACACTATTTTGCAACAAGTCAGGGAAACAGGGCATTCACGTTACCCTGTTTTTGATGATGACCGTGATGACATTGAAGGTATTTTATTAGTCAAAGACTTATTGAAGTACGTGGGTAGAGAGCAAGACTTTAATATTAAAGATATTCTTCGTATTCCCATGACCGTTCCCGAAAGCACCAAGCTAGACAATTTACTCACCTCGTTACGGGATAAACGAAACCACCTTGCTTTAGTCGTCAATGAATATGCAGGAACAGCAGGAGTCATTACTATTGAGGATGTTTTAGAACAAATTGTAGGGGATATTGATGATGAACATGATGAAATTGATGACCATACCCAAGATATTGTAGAACATGATCAACATCATTTTATGGTAAAACCTACGACTGAAGTTGCCTTTTTTAATAAATTCTTTGGTAGTCAGTTACCTGATGATCAATTCGATACCATTGGCGGTGTGATTACTCACGAGATCGGACATATTCCGAAAACAGGTGAGGAATTCTATTTCAGCAATTTAAATTTTCATATTAAAAACAGTGATGGTCGTCGTATTAAATTATTACAAGTGATTCAAGGCAACCTCGCTCCCTTATGAATACTCAAAAACTCTCCCTTTGGTTTTATCTGAGTAATTTCGTTGCGGGTGCAAGCCTTGTCTTCGCCTTTGCACCCTTAGGCTATTACCCTATCGCATGGGTCGCCCCTGCCCTTCTTTTTTATAGCTTGCTTCAAGCAAAGGATAAAAAACAACATTTTTTATTAGCATGGTGTTATGGCATTGGCATGTTTATCACAGGTGCATCGTGGATCTTCTACAGTATGCATTTTTATGCCCACGCGAGTATCCCTGTTGCCGCCACGTTTACGCTTATCTTTGTATTGATTATTGCACTCAGCATCGGATTATTTGGGTTACTCACGGCTCTGTTTCATCATCACACTAAACTAAGCCGCCTACTCTTCTTCTATCCCTTCTCTTGGGTATTAATTGAGTGGTTTCGAGGTTGGTTTTTAACAGGTTTTCCTTGGCTTTATCTGGGTAACAGTCAAATTGAAACAAGCTTGGTTAATATTGCACCCATTACAGGCGTATTAGGTGTTAGTCTCCTTGTTGTCTTGCTTTCAGGTGCATTAAGTAGCCTTTTTATTTTAAATAAATCTCAAAAAATGCTATGGAGAGATCAATCCAGCCCTCATCACGTTACCATTGAGGATAACTCAGGGCGTAAGGTACAGTTTATTATTGGGATATCGGTACTGCTACTCTTTATCGGCACACACTTTATTGAACAAATCCAATGGACACAGCCAACAAAAAAAACGTTAACCGTTAGCCTCATACAAGGCAACATTCCCCAAGAAAAAAAATGGCTACCCGAAAACAAACAGCCCACGCTAGATTTATACCAAAAATTGACCCAAGAACATTGGGACAGTGACCTCATTATTTGGCCAGAAACCGCCATTCCTGATGTGCTACGTCATCATATGGATGATTTTATTCTGCCTTTACAGCAACAAGCACAACAACATCAGACGGACTTATTATTCGGTGCTTTTTACCAAAATGAACAAGGAAAACTAGAAAACAGTGTGCTTGCGCTTACGCGACAAGGACGTGATATTTATTCGAAACAACACCTTGTTCCCTTTAGTGAATACATCCCCTTACTCGGTTATTTAGGCTGGCTCAATCGCTGGATGCAATTGCCTTCGGACAATTTAAGTGCAGGCACAACTAAAAACACTTTACAGCTCACCGATAATATTGCGCAACTTTCCATTTGTTATGAAGATGCTTTTTCTCGTGAAATACTCAAGGGGTTACCCCAAGCCCATTTTTTGATTAATATCAGCAATGACGGTTGGTTTACAGGCTCGATAGAACCTTATCAACACATGGAAATTGCACAAATGCGAGCTATTGAAACAGGACGTTATTTATTGCGTGCAACCAATACAGGTGTTTCAGGTATCGTCAACACCAAAGGTAAGCTGATTGCTACCGCTACACCTTATCAAACCGAAGTCATCACGCATAACATTCAGCCCCACACAGGAAAAACACCCTTTATGCGATGGGGAGATTGGGGAATAGTGCTTTCTAGCCTCCTATTATTACTTTTAGGCTATTTTATAATAAAAAAGCAACAACCTGAATAAGAAAGAAAAGGATAGCTCATTAACGTTTTCTTCTTTAAATCCAATAGCACCTTAAACTTAAGGATAGGTTCACTTCTATCACGTAGAATCTTAGTGTGATAAACAATCATATACTATGCCCCTCCGTTATAAACTTGAGTTTAGAAGGCTAATTTGGGTTCAAGTTAAACTATAAAAACAAGCCGAGACCCTCTCGACAAATTTCAACACATCAAGGTGTTATCCTATGAAATTACCCATTATTACCACACTTTTTATTGCTTTAAGCTTTCTCTTTATTACCCTTGCTGAAGCCAAAGTTTACCAATGGAAAGATGCCGCAGGTATTACACACTACTCCGCTACACCGCCTAGACCTAATGAAAAAATATCTAACTTAAAAGATGATATTCGGATTACCGACAATAAATCGGTCGCTTACAAAAAAAGAAAGACATCAAAACGTACCACTAAACAACCCGAGAAAAAAACCGAAGAAATTAAGCAGAATTTTTGTAATCACCAACAAAGTAATTTGGCGCTTTTAACTGATAACATCAATGTAAAGTGGATCGAAAAAGGAAAGGAAACCAAGCTAACCACGAAACAACGTGAAGACAAAATTTTATTACTAAGACAAAGCATTAAAATAGATTGTAATTTTAATGAAGGTCAAGAAGAAGATCAGGTACAACACGATAGAATCGACAATGCGAGAGCGCCTAACGAAGATTAAATCAACGTTGATGTTATCGGTAAAAAAGACTATT
>JAGLBW010000162.1 GCA_023146545.1 Cocleimonas sp. | reverse complement strand
TGAGCGCTAGGTATAATAAAAATAAAAAAAATAAAGGTTAATTTTTTCAATGATATGTTTTTCATAATGTCGTCTTCTATAGTTTAATATTATTTTAAAAAGGAGTTAGACTAGATAATCTATTCAGTCTATCTTTCAAATCCTTATCATTACTTAATCGTGCTCTTAAAATATAGACTACTAATAAAACCTTCGCTAAAAGAAAACCAAAACAATAGAAAAATCATAATTGATATCGTTATTTTATAATTATCTATACTATAAATTTCTATGCTATTTGTTACAACGGTCAAATAATTATTTGACCGTTGTAACAAATCGACTTATCCTTAATCAGGGTGTAGGCGATGCTTTTCTTAGCTTGTTTTTACATCAAATATTTAAGCTTTTTTACGCATTGCCCAACGGAGTATGCCAAAGAGCAGTAGGGCGAGGGGTAGAACAAAAAGGAAGAAGATACCAATACTGTACAGTTGCCAATTTTTCATTTCGATGCTTGTGTCAGGCGCAATTTTAACGGGCAGAACCAGTAAATGTTCATTCGCTGCTAACCAATTAAACAAACGTTCTGTTAGTTCTAGGTTTCCACCAAAACCAATAAAGCCATTACGCATAAAGCTACTGTCCCCAATGACGACGACGCGTTGTTGTTTTGTCTCTTTGTTAGTTATTGCTTTAATTTCTTTGGTGAGTACCATTCCTAGATTAATCGGCCCTGCAATATCCTCTGTATTTTTATCGTATTGAATATTTTTTGATACCGCATTCGAGTTGGTCTCAAACCAGACCTTATCGGAGCTTTTAAGAATTTCATCAAAATCCCAAACAGGTTTTAGTGATAAATCACGTTGCACAATGGTTGCATAGGAAAATAAGGTTTGTCCCTTTTGTTGTTGCATCAGTGTTGCTTCGCCGTAACGTGTAATCGGGATAATATTGGGGCTATTAATGCTAATGAGTGGTTTGTCATCAATACTGAGTAAGCGCCCTTGAGGAATGCTTAAGGTTAATGCTTTTTGTAAGGTCTCTAAACCTGTTTTTTGATTGGGTTCGTTGAGCCATAATAAGTTACCACCTTGTTCTAGATAGTTTTCTAGAATACGCACTTCTTCGGGTAGGTAGGCTTGTTTCGGTGCGACGAGCACCACAAAATGAGTGTTGTTGGGTAAACTTCCAGTGCTGAGTAAGCTATGCGGTTGTAGTTTAAAGCCTTTGCGTTTTAGTTCGATGGCTAACTGACTTAAACCTGCGGAGCTGTCATCAAATAACTCGGCTTCTTTATGCCCTTCTAAAAAGATCACTAAACGCTTATCCTGACGTTGTAAGCGTTGAATAGCATTCACGACGCTTTGTTCATTAACTGAGCCTAAAACTTCAGCTTGTTGTCCTAGTTTTAAAACGACTTGACGCTGGTTTTCGATACCATCGGCTTGAGCGCGTGCAGGGTCGAGGTCAGGATTGATAATTTCCAATGTCACTTGCTTATTATATTTCTGATATTTTGCCACTAGCTCCCGTAATTGTAGGTGTAACTCGGCTTCATCAGGGACATACGCGATAAATTTTAGCGGTTGTTGTAATGATTGTAATAGGGCTTGTGTGGGTTCTGTTAATGAGTTGCGGCTGCCACGGGTGAGATCAAATGTGGTGGAGTAATGATAAGATAAGGCTGCCAGCGTACCCATCACAGTTAAAAACAACAGGGTGAATAAATAATTATTAAAGCGCAGTGTCGTTCTATTATTTTTCATGATCAACCCTGTAATCTTTGGTTATCTAAACGACGCACGGTTAGGATTAAAAACAATAGGCTGAATAACACATAATACGCTAGATCATGACTATGGATTAAACCATCAGTAAATGAGAAAAAATGGCTGATATGTGCTAAATAAATAAACAATTCACTGTTACTGGTATTGCTTGTACCTGATAAATACAATACGACTAACAATAGTAAAAAACCAAAGGTAGAAATTGCCGCAATAATGGGTTGAGCGGTGAGTGAAGAGATATAAAGTCCTGCGGCAGCAAAGGAGGATAAGGTTAAAAATAAACCTAAAGCCGAGCTAAGTACCCGCCCGAAATCCAAGGTTGTACCTAAAAACAGGGATAAGGGCATTAAACTGACCATCGCAACCACAACTAAAATAAAGAGCAGTAAGGCGAGGTATTTTCCTAAGACTAATTGGGTAAAACTCAGCGGGGAGGAGGTTAATAGTAATAGGCTTTTATCTAAGCGCTCTTGTGCAAAGCTCCGCATGGTTAAAATCGGCAATACCAGTAACATCATGACCCCAGCCCATAAATATAGACGTGATACCACAATATCGGTAACACCAAAGGCTATTTCTTGCCCTACATTTTCTGTTTGTGTCGCAGCAATAAACTCATCAATGAGCAGTAAAAACATCATCGCTAGAATAAATTGTAAAATAGCAAGAAGGCTCCATGCCAGTGGCGAATTAAACAAGCGTTTAAACTCAGTCAGTCCAATCAAGGTGATTTTATTCATAAAACCTCCTCAGTACGGACGAGCGCGCTAAAAATACGATCCAATGAAGTGTTTTCTTGATGCTGTTTTAACGCGATTAAAGTGTCATTAAAAACGGTTTTTCCTTCATTTATGATATGTACCCGATCACACACGGCTTCGACTTCTTGTAAAATATGGGTGGAAAGCATCACACTGTGCTCTCGTGCTAATGCTTTTATTAATTGACGTATGGATTGCAGTTGAATCGGGTCTAAACCCACAGTGGGTTCATCCAAAATAATTACCAGTGGCTCGTGAATAATCGCTTGAGCAATGCCCACACGCTGTTGATAACCTTTGGATAAATTACCAATTAAACGTTGTTGCATTGGCTCTAAATCACAACGCGCTAAGACGCGTTCTACAGCGGGTTTCACTTGGGCGGCTTCAATATCGTGTAAACGGGCGCAATAACTCAAAAACTCAATAATACGCATGTCGTGATACAGCGGAGGGGCTTCAGGCAAATAACCTAACGCTTGTTTGGCTAACAGCGGTTGTTCTAGTAGATCAACCCCATTGATCATAATCGTGCCACTGCTTGGGGCAAGGTTGCCTGTTAACATTTGCATAATGGTAGATTTCCCTGCCCCATTACGCCCTAGCAACCCCAGCACTTCACCTTTAGCTAAATCAAGGCTAATGTCATTTACGGCGTGGTGTTGATGATAATAACGATGTAAGTGATGGACTTGCATCAATTTCTTTTCTGGCATGTCTTCCCCGATTTTAGACTTATTTTATATTTTAATTAAAGTGCTGTACCCAATTGACTAAGTCTTCTATTAATTTTTGTTTTGTTTTTGTTAAGCCCTGTGAAACGATTCTTTCAAGACTGTCATTGAATTCATAGACGGTTAGGGTACTGCCATATTTACCGTCTTTTAAACGGGCGAGACAAAATTCTTGCCATTCTTGTTGTTCTTCTCGCGTTAAAGTAGCGGGCCAATTTCTAGCACGGTAACGGGGATATAAGGTTACTAAGCGTTGATCGGAAAAGGCAGGTTGAAGCACCGCAAGCGCTTCAGGTGACGAGTTAATAATTTGATTACATATTTTCCGATCACTTGCGCTAATAAAACCATCATACAGCGCGCTATCCACGTCATTGTTATCAAAATCTACTTTCTGTCCATAGACAACTTTTAGACGTTGTAATAAGGCGTTATTAGATAATAACGTTTGCCGATGGGCTTCTATTTCATCCCAGTTAATTTGCCACTTTTTGGCTTGTGCTGGGTTGAGTGTATTCGGTGGTGATAAGGCGGGGGATTTATTAAGGTGTACCCCTTTAAGTGCTACCCTTGGATTGTTTTCCTCTCGCTCATCATGGGGGGTATATAAATTAGTGCTGATGTCTTCTGCACTTAAACGCAGTAATAATTCAGGGTTTTGGCGTAAATCAAAACAGATAATTTCGTTTTTATTCCGTGGATGCACCATTAAAGGGTAAAGCGGAGCGATACAGCCTTGATGCGCAGGAAACATACCCGAAACGTGCAGCACAATGTTGTGTGAGTAAACATTAAGTAATTTCGCGGCTTCTTCTTTTTTACGCAACTTAAAATAATAATCATACAAGCGGGGTTGTACTGTTTTAATTAAACGAGCCATTGCAATGGTAGCGTGGACATCTGCTAATGCATCATGCGCCCCTGTATGCTCAATGTTATTCGCAGCGGTTAAGTGCTCTAAACGAAAGCTGACCTCGCCCTTATCATTTAATGGCCAATGAATGCCCTCAGGACGTAATGCATGGGTCATTCGAACTAAGTCCAGAATATCCCAACGGCTGTTACCGTTTTGCCATTCGCGGGCATAAGGATCAATAAAATTACGATAAAAGCCAAAACGCGTGACTTCATCATCAAAACGAATACTGTTGTAGCCTACGCCACAGGTTCCTGCTTTAGAAAATACGGTATTAATCTGTTGGAAGAACTCTGCTTCGGTCACCCCAAATTCCTGTGTCCGCTGAGGTGTAATACCCGTTATTAAGACAGCTTCTGGGTGAGGAATAAAATCATGCCCTGAACGACAATAGAACTCAATCGGTTGACCAATAGGTTCTAAGTTCAAGTTGGTGCGAATGGCTGCAAATTGTGAAGGACGGTCACGGCGTGGATTGATTCCCCATGTTTCATAATCATGCCAGAGTAATGTTGTTTCGGCCAAAATATTATCCTTTGAAAAGAGGTATTCATTATTGAGGAACCTACAGGTTCTTAAGCTCTATTTTATACCGATAAACCAATTTCTGCTGAATTTTGCTTATTTTTTATTCTAATTTTCTTCACCTTTAACCCGCCAAAGCCCCGTTGTATCGCCTATAAAGAGATTAAATTAACTTTTTACTGAAAATTGTCTAAATTTAAAGGATCGCGTGATGTCGTTTGAAAACGATGAAAAAGTATTAGTCTGCTGATCCGCATCATTAAACAAGGAGGTGTTTTTGTCAAAAAAAATTCATTTAGGGTGGCGCGAATGGGTTGCTTTGCCCGATTTAGGGTTGCCCGCCATTAAAGCCAAAATTGACACAGGAGCAAAAACATCTGCTTTACATGCCTTTAAAGTAAAAAAAGAAAAGTACAAGGGTGTTGATAGAATTCAGTTTTCATTGCACCCACTGCAACATAACCGTTGTTTAGTACGTCACTGTGAAGCGCCGTTACTGGATGAACGTGCGATTTGTAATTCAAGCGGACAGTGGGAAACACGTTATGTGATTCAAAGCCAAATTGTGATTGGAACGTTGCAATTTCCTATCGAAATCACACTCACTGACCGCGATAATATGCGCTTTAGAATGTTGCTCGGACGACAAGCCTTGCAACAACCTAAAAATGTGTTAATTGATCCCTTTCATTCTTATCTTGCCAATACTACGCGTATCAATCGAAAACAATTAAAGCAACTTTATCCACCAACACCTCCTCTTCACCGATGAATATTGTCTTACCCAGCACGGCTTAATGCTAAAAAGGTCTTAAGCAAGCCTACCGTGTTTCTTTATCGTCACCCTACTCTCCTAGCCCATAAGGATATTCGCTATGAAAATTGCCATCCTCTCTCGTAATAAAAAACTCTACTCCACCCGACGACTTGTTGAAGCCGCAATAGCACGTGGACATGATCCCATTGTTATTGATTTTTTACGGTGCTATATGACGATTGCCTCCCACCAGCCCACAATTCACTTTGATGGCAAAGAGCTGAATGATATTGATGTAGTGATTCCTCGTATTGGTGCTTCAGTCAGCTTTTATGGCTCAGCAGTGGTACGTCAATTTCAAATGATGAAAACACATACCCTTAATAAGTCAGAGGGTATTATTCGCTCTCGTGATAAATTACATTCCCTGCAATTGCTCTCCTGTAAAGGCATTGGTTTGCCCATTACAGGTTTTGCCAACCGTCCTGCTGAAATTGATGATTTAATTCGTATGGTGGGCGGTGCACCGTTAGTTATTAAGCTCTTATCGGGGACACAAGGGATTGGTGTGGTGTTGGCAGAAACAAAACAAGCGGCAAGCAGTGTGATTGAAGCCTTTATGGGACTCAAAGCGAATATTTTAGTACAAGAGTATATTCAGGAAGCTAAAGGTGCGGATATTCGTTGTTTTGTTATCGGTAATAAGGTTGTTGCGGCAATGGAACGAAAAGCAAAAGCAGGCGAGTTTCGTTCTAATCTACACCGTGGCGGTAGCTCAAAGCTAATCAAAATCACCCCAGAAGAACGTTCAACTGCCGTTAGGTCTGCCAAGATATTGGGATTAAGTGTCGCGGGTGTGGATATTTTGAGATCAAACCATGGGCCTGTGGTAATGGAGGTTAACTCCTCACCAGGGCTGAAAGGCATTGAAAGCATTACAGGGAAAGATATTGCAGGCATGATTATTGAGTTTCTGGAAAAAACATTAAAAAACACAAAAAAAAGGAAAGAACATAATGAAGATATACCACGCTATGGCTTAAAAAAATCAGCTTAAAGTTACGCTTTATTTTAAATAAATAAGCTCAGTTCATGGCATTGAATCGTTTTAAACTAAATAATCAAAGGGATTAACAATGGGGAAGACAATAACAATCGGTGGTATTGACATCAAAGCAGGTGAACAACGTTCCATCGACCTTCAACTGCCACCACTTTACACACACACTACTATTTCGATGCCTGTTCATGTCATTAACGGTAAAAAATCAGGGCCTATTCTCTTTGTTAGCGCAGCAATTCATGGGGATGAAATTAACGGTGTGGAAATTATCCGTCGTTTAATTAGTACAGAAACTGAAGAAATATCTCAGTTAGCAGGCACGCTGATTGCTATTCCTGTGGTTAATGTTTACGGCTTTATTTCACAGTCACGTTATTTACCCGACCGACGTGATCTGAACCGTTCCTTTCCTGGATCAGAAAAAGGTTCAATGGCGGGACGTTTAGCGCATGTTTTTTTAGAAGAAATTGTCTCGAAATGCACCCATGGGATTGATTTACACACTGGTGCGATTGCTAGAGAAAATTTACCACAAATTCGAGCCGCTTTAAATGATGGTGCTGATCAAGGTCTACTCATCAGAAGAATGTCATGTGCCTTTAATGCGCCTGTTGTGATTAATTCAAATAAATTAATTGCAGGAACATTACGCAAAGCGGTATCTGATATGGGTATCCCTGTATTGTTATACGAAGCAGGTGAAGCATTACGCTTTAATGAAGTGGCTATTCGAGCGGGGGTTAAAGGGGTTATTAATGTGATGCGCCATCTCAATATGCTTTCAGGTGGAGAACACTGTGATATTTACAATAAACCACTATTGGCAAATTCAAGCTCGTGGGTAAGGGCTTCTCAAAGTGGTATTTTGCGTAGTCTAATTCCTTTAGGTGAGCAAATCAATAAAGGTGATTTATTAGGTATTGTCAGTGATCCTTTTGGTGAATCAGAGGAGAATATTACTGCACCAAAGGATGGTATCGTGATTGGAAAATCAAACTTACCCTTAGTCTATGAAGGCGAAGCACTGTTTCATCTTGCTTACTTTGATAGCCCTGATGATGTGGCTGAAGCGATGGGAGAGTTTCAAGAACGGTATAACACTAAAGCACCGCTAATAAGCACTCAATGAGTGTAACTAACCAATCGTTAAGGTTAATTACACTCCGAAAAATAGCTTAAAGCCTAAAACTTAAATTACGCTTCTCTTGCTACCGTTTGCTCAAACTTATCCATTGCATCACCATGATCTGCACCGACAGCGGCATGAGCAAATTCATGCGCTAATAAAGATTGGAACTTATCACTAGATCCTGCAGTAATACTATTTAAATTCATAAAAATACTGCCGTTCTCATTACCCCAGCTCATATTGTCTTTATTCTTTCCAACCGAAACATCAAGTGTCTCATTAGGTGAGCTATCGATCATTTTCTTAAAACTAGGACTATTATTATACAGGTCGGTAATGGCGTTTTTAGTCTCTTGTACTTCACTCCCTGAAGCCGTACCATCACCCCCAATATTGACTTTCTTATCCCCTAAGTTAAACTCCTGAAGATGCTCTGTTGCTTGAGGAATTTTACTCTCACTGCCTTTAGCCACTTGAGGTTCGCCAGCACCTTTACTCTTCTCTCCCCCTTCTGAGGCTCCAGCACCATGGCTCTTTCCACCCCCTTCGGAAGCACCTGCGCCTTGACTCTTTCCGCCCCCTGCTTTTTTACCCCCACCGCCTGAATTAGAGCCACCTAACCCTGCGAAGTCATCGCCTCCTTTTTTCGAGCCATCCCCCTTTCCTTTGTCTTTATCATCACCAAGCAGTGTGCTTAACAACTCCATTAACATCATTAGGATTTTTTTCAGTTGATCCTCTGTTGATCCACTGCCCTCTGATTTTTTCTCCTTATCAGATGAATAATCACCGTGAATTTTATCGTTTGAGTCAGTTGATAAGGCATGATTAAAACTGCTGACATCTTCAGGGTTCGGAGGGGCAAGTGAAGTAGCAGCGTTAACGTTACTTAGTTCGGAAACAGAGTGCGTATTGGCAATATTATTATGGTCGATCATAGTATTAATCCTCATCCTTGAAGAAAAGTATGGAAATTTAAAGGGAATATAAGACCTTATTCCACCTAAAC
>JAGLBW010000161.1 GCA_023146545.1 Cocleimonas sp. | reverse complement strand
CATATGACAATCTTTAGATAATTTCCTTTATTTGCACGATCAAGGTAACATGTAAGGCTCCCTTTTCTGATCCTATAGCTTTACTTATGCCTGATACATTACAACGTTTCCTTATTGATAAAACGCTTATTCGTGGTGAGCGCGTACAATTAGAGGCGACATGGCAAGCCTTGCAAGCTACTGCGGACTATCCCCCTCCTCTTCGTCAAGTGTTAGGCGAAGCCCTCGCCGCTGTCGCTTTGTTAGCCACTACTTTGAAATTTAAAGGGTCGTTAATTTTACAAATTAATGCAACCGCACCTGTTTCACTTTTAGTGGTTCAAGTTAGCTCCGAAAACACGGTTCGAGGTTTAGCCCGTTGGAATCAAACCATTCCTGATGATGCCAATTACCACGATTTATTTAACGAGGGACGCATCACGATTACAGTAGAAACTGAAAACAATAAAGAACGCTATCAAAGTATTGTCGCCTTAACAGGAAACTCATTAGCGGCAAGTTTGACCGCCTATTTTGAAACCTCAGAACAACTAAGAACACGTTTATGGTTAGCGGCAGGTGAAACAAACGCTTCAGGTTTATTGCTACAATGTTTACCTAATAATGAGCTTGATCATCATATTGAAGCGGATAATGAACATTGGAATCGAATGTTAGCGTTAAGTGACACGCTTCGTAAGTCCGAGTTATTAACACTCGATAATAAAACACTGTTGCACCGTTTGTATCATGAAGAAAACCTAAGCTATTTTAAAGCGAAAAAAATCAGCTTCAAATGCACTTGTTCTATCGCAAAAATTGAAAGTATGATAATTTCTTTAGGCGTTAAAGAGGCACAGCACCTTATCGATAGTGAAACTCAAATTAAGGTGGATTGTGATTTTTGCAATCAACATTATCAGCTGAATCAAAAAGATATTGATCGTCTTTTCAAAACGGTTGAAACAACACTTCATCATCAACTGCATTAAATTATGAGCACTCCTAACAGTAAGATTAAAAGCATGACCGCTTATGCACGGGGTCATTTTAGCAATGATCAAGGGCGTATCGAGTGGGAAATTCATTCCGTTAATCACCGTTACCTTGATGTTAAACTCAATCTTCCTAATACTTTATTAAGTTATCAAAATAGCTTGAAAACTCAAGTAGGAAAACAGTTAAAACGAGGAAAGATAGAGGCTCGGTTACGTTATGAATCTAATCATCAATACGCTGATGAAATATTAATAAATCAAGACATCGTCAAGGCATTATTAGCCGCACAACGTAAAATCGAAACCTTATCACTTAAACCTACCTCACTATCGACCTTTGAGATATTAAGCTGGCCTGAGGTAATCGAAACACTTGAAACGGATGTAAGCTGCCTAATTGAACCCATACAAGATCTGTTAGAACAGACATTAAATGACTTAGTGGCAACACGAGAAAGAGAAGGTCAACGCTTAGCGGTGTTTATTTCACTTCGTTGTGATGAAGCAGAACAGATTATCGACAGTGTCAAATTACGTTATAAAGCGGTGTTAATTGCTTTGCGGGAAAAGGTATTAAAACGTTTAACAGAGCTGGACTTAGATATTAATGAAAACCGCCTTGAGCAAGAGCTCGTCATTCAAGCCCAGCGTCTTGATATTGATGAAGAAATAGACCGTTTATCGGCTCATATTCAGGAGATTAAATTAGTTTTACAACGTCAAGATCCTGTCGGACGTAGGCTGGATTTTTTGATGCAAGAAATGAACCGTGAGGTGAATACGATAGGTTCAAAATCGCATGACACGTTAACGACACAAGCCGTCGTTGATTTAAAAGTACGGGTTGAACAAATGCGTGAACAGATACAGAATATTGAATAAGTAAAAAAATTCTAATAGACTGTCATCATCACAGCTTATTAGAATATCCTGAAAGGCTAAGGTGCGTGGAGGTCACACAATCGTCACCTCAAACCCTTCAGGATCTTATTCCTAAATGGAAATAACGGAGCACATCCTATGGGGTATTTCTACTTAAGTATCGCTATTTTAATGGAAGCGGTTGCAATGACAGCACTTAAAACAGGGGGCTTTTCAAAATTTATACCTACCTTTATTATGGCAACGGCTTATGGGCTTTCCTTTTACTGTATGTTATTGGCTTTAAAAACCATTCCAATGGGGATTACTTATGCGATTTGGGCGGGTGTCGGTATTATTTTAATCGCCATTGTCGGTTTTTTACGGTTTCAAGAAACCCCTGATTTTCCCGCTATCGTTGGTATGTTTCTTATTTTGATTGGGGTTATTGTTATACGTGTCTTTTCTCAAACCTCAATACATTAAGCCACTACAAAATATTAGCTATTTGAGTAACACCTACCAACACAAATTGTGTTTTGACTCCCAAGATAGATCGCTAGATTATTCCATGATAGAGTGGCAAAATTTTAAATTTAAGGTATCAATGGGGAAGATCATGATTAAATACAGATGGATTATCGTACTTAGCATATTGTTAAGCGCTTGTGGTGGTTCAGGGAGTACGACATCCTCTCAAGGGCTATCAGCAGAGCCTATTCCCCAATCCGATGGCTACAGTAATATCAACAATGCCCATCTCGAAAAAATGATGAAAGAAGGGATAACACTGATTGATATACGCCTTAAAGAAGAATGGCAACAAACAGGTATTATTAAAGGCAGTAAAACCCTCACTTTTTTTGATCGAAATGGACGCATCAATCCTAAGTTTGTCCCTGAAATTAACCGTTTAGTAAGACCTGACCAGCCTGTTGCACTTATTTGCAGAACAGGTAATCGAACCCGAGCAGCGAGTCAAGCGATTGCACAGCAACTGGGGTATAAGAAAGTTTACAATGTTACTCATGGTATTACAGGGTGGATTGCCGAAAAACGTCCTGTTGTTGCCTATCAATAGCTTACTTATGTTGTCTAATTGAAAATTAAAAGTCGCTCTTTTCAGCGGCTTTTTTATTGCTTTTAAATTTTTTTATCGATTTTATATTGTCCTTTTTTTATCGCTATCTAAACCAGAGTGAGTGGTTATAACAAACTAAAACGGAACTTATTTGAAAAAAATACACCCAATGAAAAAGAAGAAAGTTATATCAAAAGGCGTTACACTGTCTCGTATTCTCTGTGTTTTAATCTCACCATTAACATTGCATTTGAATAGGACGAATCAGTTCATTGACGCATAAAAAAATCAACACTCTAAAACAGACAGGGGGCACAAATGGATCCACAACAAACAATTGTAACGGGTAACTGGGTAGCACTAATCGCCTATATGGGCTTTAGCTTTTTTGTGGGTTTTACCGTTGGCTATGCCTTTAGAACCTTTTTAAAATTTGTCTTTTTTATCAGTGGTGCACTTTTTATTGTGTTATTTTTACTGCAATACAATGGCATGATTAATATTAATTGGAGTATTTTCGAAGAAGTTTATGATGGTCTTATTGATTGGATTTCTCCACATTTAGGCGGGTTGAAAAACTTTATTACCGCTAACCTTTCCTCTGCGGCAATGGCAGGGTTTGGTTTGTTTTTGGGTTTTCGCCAAAAATAAGTCGCTCATTACACCAATAAAAGTGATGGATTATGCAAGGTTTAGCATCTATCCATCGGCTCCCTTCGTAAATTTCACTCAAGAAGTGTTAAAAAATAACTTATACTCGAAAGACTGTAAGCCTACGCCAAAAACAACCACCTCAAACAGAATGCGATACGAATGAAAAAACTACTGCTATTATTTTTTATCTTTATAAGCGTAAATCACTACGCGCTGGGTTCTGATGATTTATTAAAAGTGGAAAAAGCTTTTCAGATTTCTGTTAAAGCCGAAAGCAAAGACAGTATTACCGTCAGCTGGGATATTACTGAAGGGTACTACCTCTACCGTGAACGTATTGTTTTTAGTAGCAACACAGAGGGTATTGTATTAGGTACACCTCTTTTACCTGAAGGGGAAATAAAAGAAGAGCCTGCCATTGGCAAGTTAGCGATTTATCGTAATAATATAGCGATTAAAATTCCCATTACCAACAACAGTAACGTTGATAAACTTAAGCTTAAAGTAAAATATCAGGGGTGTTTTGAACCACGGGGTGTCTGCTACCCTCCACAAAAAGTGAGTGTTGTCGTGACACTACCGAGCATCTTACCCGAAGCAACGGCTCCAATCGCAGGTATTACCGGTGAAAGTTCGCCTTCTGACCTAGCTGATATTATAGGAATGAGTAAAGCAAAAGGGGGGACACTCCCTGCTGATGAAGCGTTCGCATTTGATATTAGTGCTTTAGGCAAACATACGCTAAATGCACATTGGCAAGTTACACCAGGTCATTACCTCTATCAGCATAAAATTAAATTTTCTTTAAAAAGATCAAAATCTAAAGGGCTGACATTAGGAAAAATCACACTGCCTAAAGGTAACCCACATCATGATGAATATTTTGGGGATATTATCACTTATGACAAAGATTTCGATATAAAATTACCGCTAGAAGGTGATGGTGATACGGTAACGATTAAAGCAATGTATCAAGGGTGTTCTAGCATAACAAAAATTTGTTACCCGCCCCAACACAAAACACAAACCATTGATCTAAGCACACTAAAAAATACGTCTCCTGCTAAATTAATGGGCTTAACAGGTATAGATGAGACCACAACGAGCAGTGATACCACAAAAATATCAAAACAAGGTGAATTTGAAAATATTCTAAAAAGTAAAAATCTCTTAACCATTTTAGGGGTTTTCTTCCTTGCAGGTCTCGCCTTAACGTTTACCCCTTGCGTCTTTCCAATGATTCCTATTCTATCGGGTATTATTTCGGGGCAAGGCAAGGATATATCAAAGAAAAAAGCCTTTATCCTCTCGCTTGCTTATGTTATTCCAATGGCACTAACTTATGCTATTGTCGGTGTCCTTGCAGGTTTAAGTGGAGAAAGTTTAACCACGGCGTTACAAACGCCTTGGGTTATTGCCAGCTTTGCCGCGCTGTTTGTCCTGCTTTCATTCGCCATGTTTGGATTCTACGAACTCCAAATGCCTTCCTCGGTTCAAAACAAACTCATGAGCATCAGTAACAATCAAAGGGGAGGCACATTAGTTGGTGCCGCTATCATGGGAATGCTCTCTGCACTTATTGTTGGTCCTTGTGTCACCGCGCCACTAACAGGTGCCTTAATCTTTATTGCTGACACAAAAGATGCCTTACTCGGTGGTTTATCGCTGTTTATGTTAGGCATTGGTATGGGTGTTCCCCTCTTAATCATCGGTACAGCCGCAGGCGAATTCTTACCACGTGCAGGGGCTTGGATGGATAAAGTAAAAGCGGTCTTTGGCGTATTAATGTTGGGATTAGCCATCTGGATGCTAGAACGTATTTTACCGATTGAAGCGACTATTATACTTACCGCCGTACTGCTAATTGGCTCTGCTATTTATATGCGCGCCCTTGATTCACTGGATAACGATAGTAGCGGTTGGAATAGATTATGGAAAGCCTTGGGTATTATCTTACTGGCTTATGGTTTGATGCTTATTATTGGTATTGCCAAAGGGAACAAAAGCTTCTTGTTGCCCTTAAAAGACCGCGCAACGGTTCAAATTAATGGCAGTAATGCCTTAGCATCAGAAGGTTTGGTATTTAAAACCATTAAAGGAATTAAAGGCTTAGAGCAAGCTTTAGAAGTAGCCTCAACCCAAAATAAAACAGTCATGTTTGATTTTTATGCCGATTGGTGTGTTTCCTGTAAGGAAATGGAACACAATGCCTTCTCTGATCCGCGTGTTATTGCAGCACTTAAACAGACCGTCCTAATACAAGCTGATGTGACTAAACATGATGCGTTAGATGCGGCATTATTGAAGAAATTTGGTTTGTTTGGTCCACCTGCCATTCTCTTTTTTGACACGAATAAGAAGGAACAAGAACCCTTTCGTGTTGTTGGTGAAATGGGAGCGGATGAATTCTTAGCCCATGTTAATGAATATTTGACCACACAAAAGTAGCGATGTTATTACGCCCCCTTCATTCGCTTAAGGTTTTGACTCATAGCTTATTGGTGATACTCCTTTTAACGGGCTGTGAGCCACAAAGCAACGCTCTGTTTGACCTTAGCCAAGAAGGTAGCACCGCTCAAAACTTCACATTGCCCACCATTGAGGGCGAGACACTACGGTTGTCCGATTACAAAGGAAAATTAGTACTACTCAATTTTTGGGCGGTATGGTGTCCACCTTGTCGAGCTGAAATTCCTGACTTTATTGCGCTACAGAAAAAATACCAAGCCCAAGGTTTTACCTTTATAGGCATTGGTTTGGAAAATTTAAAAACAATAAAGGATTACAGCCAACGCGTCGGTATTAATTACCCTGTAACTTATGGGCAGCAAGCGGGACACCTTATTACAGCGGCTTATGGGAATAGAGCAAAAGCATTGCCCTACAGTATTCTGATTAGTCGCGATCAGAAAATACTTAAAATTTATGCAGGTTTACTTAGTCCAACACGACTATCTAAAGTCATTGAACAACATTTATAGCACCTAGCTACAAAATAAAAATAAAAAGTTTTAGAAAAAGGTTGCTATTCAATAAACACATCCCTATAATCTCGTTCCTCTGATGCGGGGTGGAGCAGTCTGGCAGCTCGTCGGGCTCATAACCCGAAGG
>JAGLBW010000160.1 GCA_023146545.1 Cocleimonas sp. | reverse complement strand
TTAGATGTTGAAGACCTTATTCCTGTTGCCTATATTTTAGAAGTTTCATCGCCTGGTATTGATCGTGTTTTATTTTCTAAAACACAATACCAGCAGTATTTAGGTCAGCTTGCCAAAATTCGTACCCGAACCCCACTGAAAAAACGTCGAAATTTTCGAGGCATATTAGAAAGTGCTGATGATCACCACGTTACTATTGTCATTGATAAGGAAAGCTTTGAAGTCCCTTTTGATATTATTGATCGCACTCGATTAATCATCACATCGTGACAGCCTGTATAAAACAAACAGCTATTAATCTTAATAACCGATAAAAACAAGACAAATGATTTTTAGAACAATCCAAATTTACAGCGTAAATTTTTAGGTAGAAACCCCATGAGTAAAGAAATACTTTATGTAGTGGACGCACTGTCCAATGAAAAAAATGTAGCACCTAATGTTATTTTTGAGGCGATCGAAATAGCACTCGCCACCGCTACACGTAAACGTCATGGTATGGAGATGGATGTTCGTGTTGAAATTGACAGAACGACAGGTGAATATAACTCGTTTCGACGTTGGGAAGTACTTGATGATGAAGATCCTGAGTTTGAATCACCCCACAACCAAATATTATACAGCTATGCGAAAGCAAAAGGTTCAGACCTTAACGTCGGCGATTTTATTGAAGAACCAATAGAAGCCGCTAAATTTGGACGCATTGCCGCCCAAACCGCGAAGCAAGTCATTGTTCAAAAAATACGCCAAGCTGAACGTGAACGTGTGGTAGAAAACTTTAGAGATCGTTTAGGACAGCTTATCTTAGGAACGGTAAAACGCACAGACCGTCGTGGTATCGTTCTGGATTTGGGTGATAATGCCGAAGCACTCATTCCTCGGGATCAAATGATCCCAAGAGAGCATGTGCGGGTTGGTGATCGTATGCGTGGTTTATTAAAAGAAATTCGCGAAGATCCACGTGGTCCACAAATGATTGTTAGCCGCACCGCCAATGAATTTTTGATTGAACTGGTAAAGCTAGAAACACCAGAAATCGGTCAGGAAATGATTGAAATTAAAGGCTGTGCACGCGATCCAGGTTCTCGCGCTAAAATTGCCGTACATTCCCTGATCCAAAATCTAGACCCCATTGGTGCCTGCGTCGGTATGCGAGGTTCTCGTATCCAAACCGTTACCAATGAGTTAAACAACGAACGGGTTGATATCATTCTTTGGGATGAAGACGTTGCTCTCTTTATTATCAAATCGATGCAACCTGCTGAAGTACTCTCTCTGGTTGTTGATGAAGATAAAAAGAGTATGGATATTGGGGTCGAAGAAGGCAAACTTTCACAAGCAATTGGAAAGGGGGGACAAAATGTTCGCCTTGCCAGTGAATTAACAGGCTGGACACTCAACGTTATGAGTGAAGAAGATGCCGAAGAAAAGAACATGGCCGAGTCACAACACATTATTGAGCTCTTTAGTGAGCAACTTGATGTGGATGAAGAAATTTCCAGCATTCTGGTTGAAGAAGGCTTTAGTAGTTTAGATGAAGTGGCTTATGTTCCGATTGAAGAATTCTTAAAAATAGAGGATTTTGATGAAGAAATTGCAGAAGAACTACGCAGTCGAGCGCGGGATGCCCTACTCGCCTTAGCTATTTCAGGTGATGAGGAAAAACCTGCACAAGACCTTCTCGAAATGGAAGGTATGAATGATGCTCTAGCAAATACCTTAGCATCAAAAGGAATCTACACAATGGAAGATCTTGCAGAACAGTCTGTTGATGAGCTAACCGAAGTGGAAGACATTGATGATGAACAGGCGGCTGCATTGATTATGACAGCAAGAAAGCCATGGTTCGCTGAAGAAACTGCAACTGAAGAGACGAGTCCAACCGCCGATTCAGAAACTGCTGATTCAGAGAAAAAAGAGACGGCTTCAAATGCTTAAAATAACAGGAGAGAATACGCATGTCAGAAACACCAGTAAAACAACTTGCCAAAATCGTGGGTACTCCTGTTGAAGAGCTACTTCAACAATTAAAAGAGGCTGGCATTACCGCTAAAGGCGCTGAAGACAGTATCACGGATCAAGATAAACTAAAATTACTTGAGTATATCCGTGCGACCCAAACCAACGGTAAACCACAGGTAAAAAAGAAAGCAAAGATGTCGTTAAATCGACGTTCCAATAGTGAGCTAAATATTTCGGGTAGAACCGTCAACATTGCCGTCAAACACAAAAAAAGTTTTGCTCAAGCCACACCAATAGCAGCTCCCCCTGTTGAGACAAAACCTACCACAGCACCCAGCTCACGTACTGAAATATTGGCACAACAACTAGAGAAAGAGCGCAAAGCACGTGAGCAAGCAACCATTGCTCGACAGCAACAAACAGAAAAAAAACAACAGCAACAAAAAGCCAGAAAAATAGCCACGATTGATGAAACGAACACAGTCAATCAAGAAACTATTACTCAAGAAGCTATTACTCAAGCGGTAGACGTAGTAGAATCATCGCGGAAAGAAAAAACGGAAGTGCCTGAGCCTCCTGTTAGCGACACAAAAAAGACTGTCGTTGGGGAAACAACAGTTAAACCTTCTGCTCAATCCAAACAGACATCAGAAAAGCCCGTTGAGCCTCTCAAAGAGAAACAAGAAGCCCTTGCTGTTGAACTATCAACAGAAGTTCCTGTACCCAAACAGAAAACCGCCAACACCCCTACTAGCAGTATAAAAAAGGACGGTGTTGCCGAAATACCTAAAGCCGAAATGCCTAAGAAAGAAACGCCAAAAAAAGAAACATCACCTTCTGTACTCATCCCCGATGATACCCCACTTACAACAGCCGCACCCCTCACGCCAAAACAAATGCGTGAGATTGTTGCCGCACGTTCTAAAAAAGAAGCGGCTTTAAGTCTCAAGCGTCGACCTTCACGCAAGCCCCCTCCCAGACCTGTGGTTAAAGCAAAACCAGCGCCAACAGTTGCGAAAAAGCCCGCAACACCAGCAAAGCCTGTCGCACCCAAGAAACCTGAAAAGAAAAAACCTTTTCAAGGGCGTTCTCAAGGGCCAGGTAGCAAGCTACACATTAAAGGGGGTCGTCGTCAAAAGAAGAAATCACGTCGCGCCCGTCAAGTGGTTGTGGAGCAATCAACCGAGCATGGTTTTGAAAAACCAACGGCACCTGTTATTCATCATATTGAAATACCCGATACCATCGTTGTTTCAGAACTGGCTCAAAAACTTGCCGTAAAAGGCGCGGATATTATCCGTACCTTAATGGGAATGGGCGTGATGGCAACTATTAATCAAGTGGTTGATCAAGATACTGCAATCTTAATTGTTGAAGAAATGGGTCATACTGCTTCTGCTGTTAAAACCGTTGATGAAGAAATTTCTGCTTCTGAGTTAATTGATAATCTCGACAGTTATAGCAAAGTATCACGCCCCCCTGTCGTAACGATTATGGGACACGTTGATCACGGTAAAACCTCATTACTCGATTACATTCGGCAATCACGTGTTGCCGCAGGAGAAGCAGGGGGTATTACCCAACATATTGATGCTTATCATGTAGAAACAGATAATGGCATTATATCTTTCCTTGATACACCAGGACATGCCGCCTTTTCCTCCATGAGACAACGCGGCGCACAAGCCACCGATATTGTGATCGTTGTAGTTGCCGCTGATGATGGTGTTATGCCTCAAACGGAAGAAGCGATTAAGCACACCCGGAAATCGGGTGCACCTTTAATCATTGCGATTAATAAAATCGATAAAGAACAAGCTGATCCTGAGCGCGTCAAAAATGATCTTGCGAATTACGAGGTTGTTCCTGATGATTGGGGTGGTGATGATGTCTGTGTCAATATATCAGCAAAAGTAGGAACAGGTATTGATGATTTATTAGATGCTATTTTGTTACAAGCTGAAGTCATGGAGCTAGAAGCACGCACCGACGGACCTGCTACAGGGGTTGTTATTGAGTCACGTGTTGAAAAAGGACGAGGTGCAGTTGCTAGTCTACTGGTTCAAGAAGGGACACTGAGAAAAGGTGACATTATCCTTTGTGGCTCAGAATATGGACGTATTCGTGCCATGTTGGATGAAAACGGTAAAGCAATTATTGAAGCAACGCCCTCTATTCCTGTTGAGATCCAAGGCTTATCAGGCACACCCAGCTCAGGCTCTGAATTAGTAGTGCTACAAAATGAACGTCAAGCCCGTGAGTTAGCTGAAAAACGCCGTGAAAAAGAACGTGAAACGCGTTTTGCCGCACAGCAAGCGGCTAAATTGGATGAAATGTTCGAGAAGATGAAGCCTGGTGAAAAAGCGGTCTTTAATATTCTTCTGAAAACAGATGTACACGGTAGTTTAGAAGCTATTCGACAATCATTAAATGAGCTTTCTACCAGCGAAGTTGCCGTAAAAATTATTTCCTCCTCGATTGGTGGCATTACCGAAACCGACGTTACCTTAGCGCAATCTGCTGAAGCGATTATCTTAGGCTTTAATGTCCGTGCCGATGCAGCAGCACGTCGTTACGCATCTGAAGTAGGTGTAGAAACCCGTTATTACAGCATTATTTACGAACTCATTGACGATGTTCGTGATGCGATGAGTGGATTACTTAAACCTGAACTTCGGGAAGAACTTATTGGTATTGCTGAAGTTAAAGACACCTTTAGAGGCACAGGCTTTGGTCGTATCGCGGGCTGTTTAGTCATTGAAGGCACGATTAAAAGTGGTGAACCCATTCGTGTTTTACGTGACAGCGTGGTCATTCATGAAGGTGAGCTAGACTCCTTACGTCGTCATCAAGACAATGTCAGCGAAGTCAAAGTTGGTACTGAATGTGGTATTGGTGTAAAAGCCTATGATGACATTCGAACAGGCGATCAGATTGAAGTGTTCCATCGTTATGAAGTCGAACGCACACTGTCGAAGGATTGATCAAGAATGCCTTACGATTATTCCCGTACCGACCGTATTGGTGAACAGATTAAACGCGAATTAGCCTTGTTAATTCGCAATGAAATCAAAGATCCAAGAGTCGGCATGGTGTCTATTTTAGATGTTGAAGTGACCAAAGACTTAAATCAAGCCAAGGTTTACTTTGATACCCTTCAACAAGATAACCATGAAACCTGTGAGCAAGGTCTTAACCGTGCTTCGGGTTTTTTACGTCGCGCATTGAGTCGTAGCATTGAATTACGCAATACTCCTGCTTTGATTTTTATCTATGATGATACTGAGCAAAAAGCCAATGACCTCTCTGTTATCATTGACCAAGCGGTTGCTTCGGATAAAAAAGACCCTTAATTTTTATGGCAAAAAAGCATAAGGTTATTTTCCGTGATATTAATGGTATTTTATTGCTCAACAAACCACTCGGTTTAAGCTCTAATGCCGCGTTACAACGTGCTCGTTTTATTTTTCGGGCGCGTAAAGCGGGTCATACGGGTAGTCTTGATCCTAAAGCAACAGGGGTTCTCCCCCTTTGTTTTGGTGAGGCAACCAAAGTATCAGGCTATCTTTTAGACTCCGATAAATGCTATACCACCACGGTTCAACTCGGACAAACAACCACCACAGGTGATACCGAAGGTGAAATATTACAGCAGCGTACGGTTACCGAAATTAGCGATGACACACTACACACTGTTTTAGAACAGTTCACAGGAAAAATCACTCAAATCCCCCCGATGTTTTCTGCGCTTAAACACAATGGTACACCACTGTATAAATTAGCACGTAAAGGGATTGAAGTTGAACGAAAACAACGTGAAGTTACTATTTATAAACTCACCTTACTCCGTCGTACGCATGACACGCTAACGTTGGATATCCACTGTAGTAAAGGCACTTATATTCGGACACTGGCACAAGATATTGGCGAAGCCCTTGGCTTTGGTGCTTATCTTACCTGCCTCGAACGCACACACGTCACCCCCTTCGATTGCAGTAAGATCCACACACTGGATGAGCTATTAACACGAGC
>JAGLBW010000016.1 GCA_023146545.1 Cocleimonas sp. | reverse complement strand
GGTAGTGCGTTATTTTGGTGGCATTAAATTGGGTACAGGTGGTTTGGCGCGCGCTTATTCTAGTTCAGTTAGCGCCGCAATGAAACAAAGTACATTTATTTCGAAAGTAGCGATGCAAACGTTAAGCTTACATTTTCCTTATGCGGGTGAAGCGCAAGTACGTTATTTATTAAACGACGAAGCAGGAGAATTACTTACAGTAAATTATACAGATGCGGTTACTTTTTTATGTCATTTACCACAGCGACATCTCGAACGGTTTAAACAACGCCTCGCCTTGGATGTTGTCGTAAAAATGAATCAGAACCCTATTGATTAGCGTTGTCGATGACGTTCTGCTACACATTCATCAATCAATAACTTCATTTCTTCGGGTAATAATAAGGCTTGTTGATCCAGCGGTATGTTAGCTTTGCACGTTTTCCTAAACATGGATAATACATTTCGGGAGCGACTCGCATGAAGAGAGGTTCTCCCCTGAAAGTTACGTACCGCACATTCATTCACAGATTGCATAAAACGTGCTTCAGGAATACCTACTTTTTTTGAAATGCGGCGACATTCTTTAACCACTAGTTCCAGTGGCATGCCTGTAAAATCAACCAATGCGGTTTCTTCACCGACTAACGAGGGTGAAAACCTTGGGTGCTTTTTAGGGAGCGGTGGTTTTTCGTCAAGCAAGATAGGGGCTACCAAGGTCGTATCAGAAGGTTTACCTTTGGGTATTTGTAGGTCTATCTTCTCATTCTCCAGTACTTTCTTATCCTGTAAACCGCGCACCCATTGATATTTCATACCAAGAAAGACCAAGGTAAAAAAGATTAAAATAGAAATAATGACGGTCCACAACAATGTTTTCCAGTTCACTGTTCAGTTCTCAATTAATTTTCGTTAAATAGAACAACGCTTCTCCTCAACTTAAGTGCAATTTGAAGTGTTTGCCGTTGGAGCACCCCTGTTTGGATACTCTCTGCTCCTAATTATAGGTAGTTCACCAATTTTTCGTAGTCTATTTTTTGATATTCAAGTTGTTTGATCAAAGTATCATCACTTATAAGCTGATCCATTAACAAAAACACGGGATAACCTTTCTATACCGCCCTTGTTGATCAATCAACTAAAAAAAGTATTCAGAAACAGATCACGGTTTAATTATTCGGCTAGTAACGTTTTAACCACGGCTAGAATCTTTTCGGATGAACTACCATGGGCTAAGGACTCTCGTAGCGTGCCTTTTTTGTCGATAATATAGGTATAGGATGAGTGATCAACAAGGTAACCTACGGCAGATTTGCTGTCTACTTTTTGATAGGCAGCGCCGTATTGTTTGACAAGCTTATCAATGCTTTCTTTTTTTGCGGTTGCTCCAATAATATTATCGTGGAAGTACTTTGTGTATTGATCTAGGCGGGTAACATTGTCTCTGTCAGGGTCAACGCTAATAAAAATAGACTGTACCCCTGATAGCGCGTCTGGGGTCATTTTATTTAATGCTTGTGTTAATAACGCTAGAGAAGTGGGGCAAATATCAGGGCAGGTGGTGTAACCAAAATATAAAATGACTATTTTTCCACGTAAGTCGTTGAGTGATAAAGGGTTATTTTTAGTTTCAACAGTAAAATCGCCGCCTGTAGGCGTTGCAATAAGGTTAAGCTGCTGATGTTGTTTTGATTGATGGTTTGTTGAGTTCCAAAACAGTAACAGTGCGATTAATACAATGCTCAAGAGTGCAATCAAAAAGAGTGGGGGTAATTTGGATGTTTTCATTCGTTACGATGCCTTATTTTAGCGTGTAAAACCGAAAGGGAACTCTGATTAATCCGTTATCGGTTTGTAATAATACCACTGCTTCCCAGTCCATTTTTGAGCGAACACAGACAGGAATAATTGCTTTTCCTGTGAAGGTTGTCTTATTTATTTTATCCAGTATAAAACGGTTGTAGCCCATATCCATACCAAGACCAATAAAATCCACACTGATTGCTTTTACCTTAATATCGTTGATGCTAACAGTTAATTTCAGCGGACGTAAAATGGGGAGGCTGTCAGGTGTTATAGAAAATTGAACCCCTCCACCTGTCAATAGTTTGCTAGTGCAAGCACCTTGGCGTAGATCACAATTTGGATCTAATGGGGCAGATTCAGTGATCGATTGCGATAGGTTACTTTTAAACAGATAACCTGCGACAACCAGTACAATAAATAATAATACCGCAACCATTGTCCAAAGGTTTTCTGTCTCTTTTTTTGTTTTGTAATCCATTTCAGATCCCTGTTAAATAGGCTCACGCATAGTCGATTAAGGGAAAACAGCGCATTTAGATACCTTTAACAGGCTTTTCGACACGCCGTAGTCCATTCTGCTGCAGTCTTTCTTCTAATTATCCTGAGTAGTTTTGGTTTAGTGAAATAATTCGATTAGGCTCTGTGCCAACGACTTCAATAACACTGGATATCGCACGTAATCGACCCAAGTAATCATTATTCTCAATGGTAACGATTTCGATATTTCGTCGTAATTCAGTATTATTTTTATTGAGTTCTTTTAACTTATACTCAAAAGAAACACTGTCCTCATTGAGCGTGGTATATTTTTTTTGAAGTAGAGTATAATCTTTTTTATTTTCTTTAAGTTGTTGTTTTATAAATTTATTTTCTTCATCAAGTCGTTTGAATCGCGATTTTATTTTTTTATTTTCATCTTGAGTGTATTGCTGTTCTTCTTGCATACTTTTTAAGTGTAGGGAAGAGGTGTTTTTATCACTGCTTAGTTTTTGTAACGCTTCATTCTTATCTTTAATAATGGTCTCAATCTTACTGTCTTTTGTTGCCATGAGTTGCTGAACTGTACTTTTATGCTCAGCCGTCATTTTTTGTAAGCTTTGTTCACTGCCTACTGTTAATTTTTGAATTTCTTGCTCTGTTTTATGCTCCGTCTTTTTTATTTGCACCTCTTGCTGTTGCGTAATTTTTTTCTGGGCTTCCATTTCGCTTACTTTCGTCTTTAATAGTAATTTCGAAGTGCTTAATTTATCATCTAAACGATTGCGGAGAGTAATCAATTCATCCCTTTCATCGGTGAGTTTAATGGTTTTTTCTCGGTAACGATGATGCTGTTCTTTTTCATATTGATGATCTTCAGCTAGACTTTCAAGTTGCTTTTTAATCTGTTTAAAATGTTGTAAATCATCCATGAGATGTTCTCGTTCTTTTCTTAAGCTACTACTTTTTCCGTGCAATGCAGCAATATGTTGATTTTGTGTCGCAGTTAATGCTTCTGCTTCATTAATTTGCTTTAGTGATGCCGAGAAGTCTGTTTCGCGTTGCTCAAGTTGTGAATGTAAAAGTTCTTTTTCTCTAATGAATTGGTTTTTTAGACCACGTTGTTCAACTTCACCACTTTTACAAAGGTAACGTCCCATGAGCCAACCAATAATGGCAGTGATTAAAAACAATAGGGATAATTCTGCAATAAGATTTAACAGCATAGTCATTAATCTCCTTTACCTTTCACTATAAATTCAATTCTACGATTTTTTGTTCGCCCTTCTTCTGTCTTATTATCAGCAATGGGACTGAGTGCACCCCGACCAACTGCAATAAGCTGTTCTTTCTCAATCCCTTTTTTTAAAAGCCAGTTCACCACCGCTTGTGCTCTTTGTTGACTGAGTTTTAAATTGGTTGTTGCATTGCCTTTATTATCGGTGTGACCTTCAATAACGATGGTGTGGCGAGAGCAAAGGACAACAGTATTCGCAAGCTTAGCTAACAAAGGGTAACTGGATTTATTAACAAGCGCCTTTCCTAAAGGAAATTTCACTGTATTATTTTCGAGTAGGGTTTTAAATTTTTCCTGACAGGCTAAATCATTTTCATCGGCAGCAACAATATGCAGTTTTTTCTGGTATTGAGGGTATAGAGAAAAACGTTGCGTGATTTCATCCTTTTGAGCCGTAGAAGGTGTTTGACCTGAAAAATAAAGGGACTGATTCGTTATTTCAATATGACCACGTTGGAGTGTTAACAGTGCTTTCAGGCTGGTCTCGATTAATTTATGCCAGTTTTCTGGTGCACCTGCGCCCTGCTCCAAATGATCTTGTACGTTTGTTTTACTAAGATGCCAAGAGACCCTTTTTAATACTTGCTGGTGGTGATCTTGATTGGCAACATAACCCTTAAGGATTAATTGTTTACCATCCCAATCCATTTTCATCGTATAAGGGGAAATAATACGGGGCGTTATTTGATCTATAATGTGCAGCAAGGGGGTGTATTTTTTAATAATTTGCAGGGCGGCAAACGATTCCTTTGCTGTAGGAGCATTTCCCTTTAAAGTCACATTGCGCCCGCTAACATTAACATTCACCCAATCATATCCTTGCACTTCTAAAGCGTGTTTAAGGTGAGATTGGAGTGTTGTAGGAATACGTTTAGCAAACAGGGGAATCATGAGTATAAACAATAAGGCAAGTGCGAGTAAGCCAAGGAGTTGAATTTGCCATGTTTTGGTTTTCATTCGTTATCCTTTGGGTTCTGGTGTTGTTTCCATTTTTTTTGCCTTTTTAATTTTTCGAGGTTGTTTAGAACCAAATAAATCAGGGATCTCTTTAATCGATAAGGTACCGTTTCGATCAGGCATTTCTTTTATAGCAATGGAATGATCTAGTTTCGGAAGGGTGTTAATCGAAATAGATTGTTCTAAAGGAGGAAGGCTAGTGATCGCGACTTGTTGTATTAAATCCGCTTGTTCAGTAATAGCAATTTCCCGCCGATCAGGAGCAGAGATGGGAATATTATCTTTTAAAAAGCGTAAATAAATTTTCTCTCTCATCATAAATAAAGCATCACTTTTTAAGGTAGGATCGGCAACCCAACAAATTAAAGTAAAGGTAACTTGATCCGTTTGAACATCACTTAATACCGCTCTAATTTTCTTGTGCTGCTGTACTTGTTGAGTCTCCTTCGCGGCAGTCATTAAAATCTCACGCAGTACAGCAGGCTCTATCCCATAGGCAGCAGAAATCGGTAATTGAATACGAAGGCTACTGTCTTCAGTAGTGGATTCATTAATGACTTCAGAAGTCCCAATTTTACCGTTCGGTACAGTAATACCAACATTGTTTCTAGTCAGAATGCGGGTACTACGAATACCGATATGGGTGACTGTTCCTACTTGATCACCCACTTGAATCACATCACCTACGCGGTAGGGAGCATCAGTAAGAATTAAGATGCCTGCGATCACATCAGACAAGGTATCTTTAGAGGCCATGCCAATAGCCAAACCAAGAATACCTGCTGAAGCCATCAAGGCGGTCAGGTCAATATCCCAAGCTCCAAAGATCTGATGTACTCCCCCCAATACAAGGAGTAACACGGTCATATTTTCAAAGAGAGGCAAGGTCGCAGGTTGCACAAGACTTGCTTCTTCCTTGTTTTCTTTTTCGGATAAACGTTTAAGAAAGAGTTTAACCAGTCTATAAATAAAAATAATCACGAAAATAATGATGAGCGACTGAATACTTGCGAGTGCAATAAAAGACTGCGTTTTTGATAAGGTTAGCAGATGGCTCACCAGAGCAAGGCTAACAAGAAAGGTCACTTGGAAAATAATAGGAGGGGCTAATTTAATTATCGCCTCACCTAACTTAAATTTTATTTTTTTTGCTAATTTTATTAGCAATTTAGGAATATATTTGCTGAGCAGTTTAGCAAAAAAATAACCGACTAAGACGAGAAGCCCCGCGCGTAAATAATCGTAATCATTAAACAATTCCCAACTTTGCTTAAGATAAGGAGATACCGCATTGATGATCGTTTGTAATGATTGTTTTATTCGCTCTATCAGTTCCATCTAATACTTAGCTCTATGGGAATAAAAATAATGAAGTAAATTGAGTTTAAATGTGTATTACCTTAAATGAAGAATGCCATTTTTTTGCTAATTTTTAAATAGATCTTAATATTTTTACCTGTTCAAATATTAAGCATTAAGAAAAAACATTGTGAAATATTGGGTTGCAGTAAAATCCTGCTGTTTTGAAAAGTCTCCGAAGCATTGCTAAACGTATCACTGTCTCATCGCTCAATCTTCAGAGATTGCTAGAATTGCCAGCTTGAATATAATTAAATAATTAAATGTTAATTTAAAAAAACAACATCATATATTAAACTAACCCAGCAATTCTCAATTTGTAATTTAACGGCTAATATATCAAAATACCTGTACACCCTACATTCCTCACCTATAAACAATGCCACAATTTTTTCAGGATAAGCCCATTGAACGATGATTAGGAGAGGGGATTA
>JAGLBW010000159.1 GCA_023146545.1 Cocleimonas sp. | reverse complement strand
CCTGAAGAAACGACACGGGTACGCAATGGTTTAAAAGTATCACGACGTGATATACCACAAGCGGCTTTAATCCGTATGTATCAGGTGTCAGGAGAATTTATTGGTCTAGGACGTTTGTCGAGTGATCATATGTTAGCTCCTAAACGTATGATGCGAACTAACTGATTGAAAATTTAAATCATGAATGTCTATAGGCGCACCTTTAAAAAGCGGAATTCATCCTCTTTTTATTACACTTTAATAGAAAGCCGTGCTACCATCGCGCCCCTTTAGGAACGAGCACGTTCATTAGGAATAAAAATTTAATCATTTCCCTATCCGCTAAACGCGAATCAATAGGGATTCAATCTGGAACTTAGGAATATATGTCTCTGAACGCAGAAACCAAAGCGAAAATCGTCGAAGAATATCGCACATCAGACACTGACACCGGGTCACCGGAGGTGCAAGTTGCGCTGTTAACAGCGAGTATTAAGCATCTTACAGGTCACTTCAAAATACACATCCATGATCATCACTCACGTCGTGGATTACTCAGAATGGTTAATCAACGCCGTAAATTGCTTGATTATCTCAATCGTAAAGATGCAACACGTTATCAAGACTTGATTAAACGTCTTGGCTTACGTCGTTAACAGCATGTTTCGATAGCCTACAAAAAAACATCGCACTGGCGGTGTTTTTTTGTATAAGATCTTTACAAAATAAGATCAGATTCAATATAAAAATGATAGCACAACCTTTATGGCTGACAATAAGGTCATCATAAAGTATTAATAAAAAAAGGTATTAATATGTTTTCTGTAGTAACAACAACTTTTGAGTATGGTGAGCATACGGTTGAAATAGAAACGGGTGAAATTGCTCGTCAAGCCACCAGTGCAGTAAAAGTTGACATGGATGGCACGGTTGTTTTTGTCACTGTGGTCGGACAAAAAGAAGGTGGAGAAGGTCGTGATTTTTTCCCCTTAACCGTTAATTATCAAGAAAAAGTATATGCAGCAGGTAAAATTCCAGGGGGGTTCTTTAAACGAGAAGGTCGTCCATCAGAATCAGAAACCTTAATTGCACGTTTAATTGATCGCCCGATTCGCCCTCTTTTCCCTGCAGGCTTTCAAAACGAAGTTCAAGTCATCATTACTGTTATGTCGATCAACCCTGAAGTTGCACCTGATATTCCTGCCATGTTAGGAACATCCGCAGCACTTGCCATATCAGGCTTACCGTTTAACGGTCCAATGGGTACCGCACAAGTTGGTTATCTTAATGACGAGTACATCCTTAACCCCAGTGTCTCTCAATTAGCGGAATCTAAGCTTGATCTCATCATTGCAGGCACGGAAAAAGCCGTTTTGATGGTGGAATCAGAAGCAAAAGAGCTTTCTGAAGAGATCATGTTAGGCGCAGTTGCCTTTGGTCATGAACACTCTCTCAGCGCTATTGCCGCCATTAAAGAGTTTGCCACCGAAGTTGATATTAACGAGTGGAATTGGACAGCACCTGAGCCTGATACCGCACTAGATGACAAAGTAACGGCACTGTGTGAAACCGAACTTTCAGAGGCATTCCAAACCCCTGATAAAATGGAGCGTTACGCTAAAGTCGATGTCGCCTTAAAAATTGTTATGGATGCACTCCGTCCAGAAGGCTCAGAAGACAATGATGATGCACCCTCTGAAGCCGCGATCAAAGGCGCATTTAAAACGCTAGAAAAGAAAATAGTACGTAGTCGTATTATCGCAGGCGAACCACGTATTGATGGACGTGATAGTACCACTGTTCGCCCCATTGATATTCGCATTGGTGTGCTACCTCGTACACACGGCTCAGCACTCTTTACTCGCGGCGAAACACAGGCGTTGGTAGTTACTACCTTAGGTACAGAGCGTGATGCACAAATTATTGACGCACTGACAGGCTCTTATAAAGACCATTTCTTACTGCACTATAACTTTCCTCCTTACAGTGTCGGTGAAACAGGCTTTATCGGCTCGCCTAAGCGGCGTGAAATTGGTCATGGACGATTAGCCAAGCGCGGTGTGTTGTCTGTTGTTCCTGATCATGAGGAATTTCCTTACACCATTCGCGTCGTTTCGGAAATTACAGAATCAAACGGTTCGAGCTCAATGGCAAGTGTTTGTGGTACATCGCTATCCTTAATGGATGCAGGTGTTCCAACCACCGCCCCTGTTGCAGGTATTGCGATGGGCTTGATTAAAGAAGGTGAAGAGTTTGCTGTCTTAACCGATATTTTAGGGGACGAAGATCATTTAGGTGATATGGACTTTAAAGTAGCAGGCACGCGTACGGGTATCAATGCCTTGCAAATGGACATTAAAATTGACGGCATCACCCAAGAAATCATGGAGCAGGCACTAAAGCAAGCCAGTAGTGCTTATAACCATATTTTGGATGAAATGGACAAAGCTATTGATGCGCCGCGTGGCGATATTTCTGAGTTTGCTCCCCGTTATGTCACCATGAAGATCAACAAAGACAAGATTCGTGAAGTCATTGGTAAAGGTGGTGAAACCATTCGTGGTATTGCAGAGCAAACTGGCGCACAAGTTGATATTAGTGATGACGGTAGCATCAAAATTTCAGCGGTAGACGGTATTGCGGCAAATGCGGCAAAGAAAATGATTGAAGACATCACTGCCGAAGCCGAAGTCGGTAAAATTTATGACGGTAAAGTGGCTAAGATTATGGAATTTGGTGCTTTTGTTACCATTCTTCCCGGGAAAGATGGTTTAGTTCATATTTCTCAAATCAGTAATGAGCGTGTAGAGAAAGTTACCGACTACTTAACCGAAGGCGACATGATTAAAGTAAAATTACTTGAAATTGATCGTCAAGGGCGTATGCGTTTAAGCATGAAAGAAGTTAATGCAACAACGGAAGAAGCACCCACTGAATAAGATAACGCTGTAATTGCACTAAAAAGGCTTCTTTATGAAGCCTTTTTTTAATCTAAAAAATAATG
The DNA here is from genome assembly GCA_023146545.1 of Cocleimonas sp. Classification (GTDB taxonomy): domain Bacteria; phylum Pseudomonadota; class Gammaproteobacteria; order Thiotrichales; family Thiotrichaceae; genus JAGLBW01. The sequence continues at coordinate 479 of JAGLBW010000159.1, read as the reverse complement.
ACCTTACAAAAAATAATAAATTTATATCAATAGTCTCATCTTTTCTCTAAAGTAACCTACTATTAAAGTAGGTTTATTTTCTATAGGAAAAGCTTATGAAGCCCTACTTTCCCCTCCCCACACTGCTTGAAGCATTAACATCCCTACTCCATCAGCACAAAACAGGAACATTTTTCATTGCCAGTGATATTAATACCTCCGCTCGTATTGGTCTTGATAAAGGACAGATTATCTACTGTTATTGCCAAAATCTTTCAGGACAACCCGCCGTTACTGAAATTTCTAATATCGTATCAGCACGCTTTAATTTTTCACGCGCCCCCTTTCCTTTTTATCCAAAAGCAAAAGTCAATCACCACACAACGCTAGACACCTTAGGTATTTCATTGGATCAAAAAACAACAGAAAGGCAACACAATCAAAATGAAACAAGTCACCTTGTATACCGTGGTCAAGTGATTAAAAAAATCACCCCAACA
>JAGLBW010000158.1 GCA_023146545.1 Cocleimonas sp. | reverse complement strand
GTTAATGCCTTGCTTTCACCAAAAAATAACGGTAAAACAATAAAACACCGCTGACCTTTAGACAGCTGATATTGCATAAAGCTATAAAAGGTTTGCGCCGCCTGACCTGCTAACTGATCGATAGGGATACTATCGGCATGTCGTAATGAAACGGCATAAACCTTTGTTTCTACTTTATGGCTTAAATCATCTGCTAATTGACGCAGTTGCTTCGTTGCTTTAGCCCGAACAGAGCCATTATCAAGCAATAAGGTCATGGGATGATTGTTTTCACCTGTAGCTGTTTGAGCGTCAATAAACCTACTCCTTAGGAATAAAAACTAAATAATCGTCAAATTATCCTACTTCAAATGGCGAAGTGTTTCTATTTTTTTACACGAATAACGTCTGCAATATTCCAAAGGTGAGGCAAGTAATCTACCGCCGTTCTCAATGACCGATTTTTTTTATTTCTCTCCTGTTTTTGATAGAGATAATGATAAAAATTAGAAAAATTAAGCTTTATTTTCTTTTTCCTCATTTTAGCCAGTAAGCGTCTCACATTACCCGATCCCCAATTATAGGAGACGATAGAGAATAGCCACGCATCGGTTTTACTAAAGCGAGTAACGTGCCTGAAATAAAAGTAATAGCGTCCTAAATGAAGTAGCGCCACTCTCGTGCTAAGTTTAGGGTGTGAACGTATTCTATTAATGCTAATTTTTTTCAAATAAGGGGAAGTTGTGGGCAGTGCTTTGATTTCTTTTACAATAGAGCGAAGCAATTGCCAATAACCATAATCTCTGGAAGGCTTGCCCGCTTTAGCACGCCATAACGATTCAAGATAAGGAATCAATAAGACCATTGCAGGAACTTTTGCAGGAAGCTTATACTGTTTAAGCGTGGGATAAGAACGGTGAAAGGCATCAACAAAGACGTTTTTCTTACGTTTATCGACTTTCCAGAAGATACGGTTACGCACCCGTTTTACCACTGCTTCAAAATCTTTTTTTCCTTTGCCTCGCAGTGATTTTTTAAGAAAATATTTAAACATCACATGCGAACGCTCAGCATAGTGGGCGCGGCTTGGTTTTTGGATTTTCTTCGGAATAACAAATGACCAATCCGATGGTTTTGCTAATGCGTTATTAGCAAAAAAAGAGGTCAAGAATAGAAAAAACAAGGTATTTATATGGAGTTGTCGCATGATGTGGATACTATGCTAATCACTTCGTTTATGCACTTAAATTATCCGCCTTTCATCAACAGTTTTCACTCATCAATTAATCTTATTAGCACTAGAAAACCGCCAAAATATACCGTACAATCAGATAATTATACCGATGGTAAGCTGCTGTTATTATGGCATAAATATCATAATTCTACGATATTTATGCGACATTGCTTCTTTATACTCCTTTCCGTTCGTTGAAGAATATTACTTAACTAACACAACCACTTAAATGTGTTGGCTATTTTACAAAAAAAAGGATCATTATAATGAATGCAATTAACGCCACTATCCAAGCACCAGCCTCTGCCATTGCAGATCAAGGAAAAGCTAAAGTACTCGGCTCATCCGCTCAAGCTGCGATTCCAAATTTTCAAGCGATTGCACAGGAAACGGCTTCCCCAATCAAAAATCAAGTTCAAGAACAAGTGCAAAATCAGATTCAAAAATTAGTTAAAAAGCTTGAAGGCAATGGTGATCGAAGTCAATCAGCGGATAATGCACTTTCATCCCTAAAAAGCTTTGCCAAGGGTCAAGACGGAATTGGATTTGCACCTAATGGTGGTCCTCAAAATAAAGTTGTTGTCGATGGTAATAATCAGGATGATTTCATTATTGGAGACAATAATCCTTGGTATGCAGGTGATTTTCTTGATGGCAAAGGAGGCGATGATATTATCTTAGGGTTATCAGGTAATGATTATATCAAAGGCGGTTGGGGTGATGATATTTTGTTTGGTGGTTCAGGTAATGACACCCTTGATGGAGGTTATGGTGATGATGTACTTTATGGTGGTTCAGGGCATGATATTATTGATACGGGCAAAGGTGCTAATACCGTTTTTGGTGGATCAGGACATGACAATATACGTTCACACCTAGGATCAAGTCAAACATTTGGCAACAATGTTGTCAATACCATTGACGGTGGATCAGGTTATGATACGGTGCAATACGAGGGTTCAGCATCAGACTACAATATATCAACACTTCAATCAGGTCAAAAAGTTGTTGAATACGTTGGAAGTAATCCCTCTGATTATGGCAAAAAGGACATCCTTACGAATGTAGAGAACATTGTTTTCAGTTAAATCCTATTTATCCAAAGAAACGCCCTGCATCACAAGATACTAACGGTGATGCAGGGCGCTGTCGCTTATAAATAATACACTTATAAACCTTGAGTCACTGTAATAGCAAGCCGCTGAATTTGTACGTTAATCGGCACAATATGTTCTAAGAGTGCTGGGGTTATCCCTGTACCACGGGATGATTTTTCTTGAAAGACATAGCCCACACCATAAACAGTTTTAATCGAATGTTTCCCTGAAAATTTCTTTCGCAACCGATAAATAATCGAATCAATATTTCGCGGGGTGATGTTTTCAGATTGGAAACGTTCAAACGTCATATCAATAATTTGTTGACGGGATAAGGGACGTTTTTTGTGTTCCACTAACGTGTTCAGCACATCAAATTCATACTGTGTTAGCTTAAGTTGCTTGCCATTGTTTAATGTTACCGTCCGCAATAAGCGATTCATCGTAAAATGCTCACAATAAAGACTAAGCGATGCAGGCGGTTTATTTTTTTGAAGGCGACGATATACTGCACGAATCCGTGCAACAACCTCTCGGTAATGACACGGTTTTTGGATATAATCATCAGCACAGGTTTCTAAACTAATGTATTTATTAATCGGATCTAAACTGTGGGTAAAAATAATAATGCCCATCGTTGTTTGATAACCAATACTCTGAATAAAACTGATCCCATCACCATCGCCTTGTTCAAGGTCAAAAAGCAATATATCCACCGTACGTATGGATAATAATGCTTTAAGTTCCTGAAGTGAATGAGTTTGAATCACCTGTATATTATGTGTGTGCAAGTAATGAGCGCACAGTCGGGCGCTGGCATGATGCTGGTCAGCAAAGACCACCTGTAATTTATTCATTATTTTCCTCTTCCTTGAGAGATTACGGTTTATTTTTTAGTTATTTAATGAAAAATCAGGTCAATACTAACAATAGTATCCATACTGTTGTTGTATGTTAGCTTATTAAGCAACCTAATTTTAACGTAACTCACTATCAATATGCCTAAGAAGGGTTATATTTAATGAGAAATAACAATAAATTAGCCTGTCTTATATTAAAGTAGCAAAAAAGCGACTTTAACGTTTCAACTTTCGTTTAATTTTTTTAATAAAATATTAGTTTAAATAATGAGTTACTGACTAACAGTTTAGTCTTGGAAAGCAATACTTTCCAGAATTATTCTAATTTTCTATGCTAACATTAGTCTATTAAATTATCGACATATCAGACAGCTTCCTAGCCCGTGCCTCTGCCAGATCCTCAACGCGTTATAAATTTTTTCATCACCATCAGAACAACAAGAATAACAGGAGCATGAACAAGGTATAAAAATAAGGTATGTTGTCCAATAATCGTCAGGGACAAAATCCAGCGATTAGGTTTTACCACAGTGCGTTTACTGTATTTTTCGATTATTTTTCCCATACTCATCCCAATTAGCACCACTCCAAACCACGGGAAAAAAGGTTGATAATCAAAAGCGGCTGGAATCTGTGTCCCTAAACCTGTCCAAATAAAACCAACTCCATTAAAAAGATCATGCTGATAAAATTGAGCAATGATAATAATACTTAAACCCAAAAAAAAGCTCAGCGGATACAAGCATTGATAACGCAAATAGAACAACCCCAGTAAATAAAAAAGTGCGATAGCATGCAAAATACCAAAAATAATCACCGCATTCGGGTATAAAAAAACACTAGTGATTGTCACAATCAATGCAGCACCTAACAATTGTACAGTACGTATCAGCACCTTTTTTAACTTAAGCCCTCTAGAGCGACTTAAATAAAGACTCACTCCAACCAGAAAGAAGAAACTCCCTGCAATTAGTTTTTGATAAGCCGACCAAACCACTGTCCCCGCCAACGGGTTGTTAAATAAATTATATTGTGCTGAAAACAACACAACGTGATACACCAACATATTAAGAAAAACAACACCTCGCAGAGCATCAATCCAAGCATAACGACCTTGAGAAACACTAAAAAAAGCACCGATAAAACGTTTACAATACATCATTATTACTAACCAACACCATTATTTAAAATGAGAAGTCTATGCCAGAAGCATCTACCATTGAACCACAAGGTACTTTATTTATTGTAGCGACACCCATCGGAAATTTAAGTGACATTACTCAGCGCGCTATCGACACCTTAGCGACTGTTGATAAAGTGTGCGCCGAAGACACA
>JAGLBW010000157.1 GCA_023146545.1 Cocleimonas sp. | reverse complement strand
CTCATCTCTCCGCGTAAAATATTCCACAATTGAGGCAACTCATCAATTCGCATCTTTCGAAGAACCCGTCCTAAACGGGTCACACGCATATCACCTGCTTGAGCAAATTGAGAGCCATTTTTCTCCGAATCTGTTGTCATACTGCGAAACTTAAGCATATTAAAAGGTTTTCCGTAAGCGCCAACACGCTGTTGCCAAAAGAAAATAGACCCTGTGGATTCCAAACGAATCAGTAAGGCGGTTATCAGCATGATGGGAATAATCAGCGGTGAAAAAAGCAGAATCAGTACAATATCAAAGGTGCGCTTGGTTACTAAATAGGATGAATTAGGGAGAATAAGCGAGGTACTGTTTTGTTTTTTTATATCTATAAGATTGGAATTACTCATCTTTTTCACCATTATTTTTATCGGTTGAAATAAAAAGATGCGCTATCCTTGCGCTATTTAACACTCTGTTTATTAAGTCTTTTTTGACTTTCTTTTTGTTTATTTATGCTTAAATAATGATCTATCAATGGCGTTAAAACGATTGTAACAAGGATAAGGGGTGATATTTATCCGAAAGTAGGCTGATTTGATTATTTTTTAAGCATGCTCATACCCTTTTTATCAAACAGGAATAAAAACGTGGGGTCTACCACCACTAAGGGAGGCTACATTTTTGCTATAAATGTATCATTCACGATATAATGCCCGATTTTTTTAATTTCTGGAGTATAGATAATGTCTCAGCCCTTAGTTGGTGTTGTGATGGGGAGTAATAGCGATTGGCATATTATGTCTCAAGCCGTTGAGCAGTTGGAATACTTTGGTATTGAACATGAATACCGTGTTGTTTCCGCACATCGTACCCCTGATTTATTATTTGAATATGCACGCTCTGCTAAAACGCGGGGTTTACAAGCAATTATTGCAGGCGCGGGCGGCGCCGCTCACCTTCCCGGTATGTTAGCTGCAAAAACAACTGTGCCTATTTTAGGTGTACCTGTTGCTTCACGTTATTTAAGAGGCGTTGATTCTTTGCATTCGATTGTCCAAATGCCAAAAGGAATTCCTGTCGCAACGTTTGCGATTGGAGAAGCAGGCGCGGCGAACGCGGCTTTATTTGCCGTATCATTGTTAGCAACTCATGATCCTGAGTTAGCCAAAAAATTGGATGCCTTTCGAGAAAATCAGCGCCAAACGGCAATGAATATGTCGCTTCCTCCACAAGAATAAGCTGTTATGATTTTACCAAATGCAATGATCGGTATGTTAGGGGGCGGCCAACTGGGTCGCCTATTTATCACGGCGGCACATAATTTAGGCTACAAAGTAATGGTGTTAGACCCAGATCCAGACAGCCCCGCAGGCTTAATCGCAGATCAACACTTTATTGCTGACTATGATGACCCTCAAGCGTTAGAACAAATGGGCGTTTGCTGTGAAGTCATCACTACCGAGTTTGAAAATATTCCCGCCGCTGTCCTTCAAACCTTATCCTCTTCCTGTCTTGTTCACCCTAAAGCTTCAGCATTGGAAAAAGCACAAGATCGACGTGTCGAAAAAGCCTTTATTCTCTCCTGTAGTTTACTGCCTGTTCCTTACGGTGATATTTCCACTTATTCTGATATTGGGTTAGCGGTTGATAAAATCACATTCCCTGCACTTATGAAAACAGCACGGTTTGGTTATGATGGCAAAGGACAATGCCGTGTTGATTCCCTTGATGAAGTAAAAGCTGCTTATGCTAATTTTAATCAACAGCCTTGTGTTTTAGAACAACAAATAGACCTTCAATACGAAATTTCAGTTATTTTGGCACGTAATACATCAGGCGAAAGTCAATGTTTCCCTGTTCCAGAAAATCAACATGTTAATGGCATTTTACATCAAAGCATTGTTCCCGCAGGCGCAGAGCCACACATCGTTAAAGCCGCCCAAGTTGCCGCACAACGTATTGCTGATAAATTAGAGTATATTGGTGTGTTAGCGGTTGAGTTTTTTGTAACCCAAGATAATACTTTATTCGTTAATGAAATTGCGCCTAGAACACACAATAGTGGACATTACACCCTAGATGCTTGTATTACTTCACAGTTTGAGCAACAAGTCCGCGCAATTTGTGGTCTACCGTTTGGCGATACTTCACTACTCAGCCCTGTTGTCATGACAAATCTCTTAGGTGATCTATGGGATTTATCACAAGATGACCCCGCCTTAGATTGGACGCCGCTACTCACCGACTCCTGTTCTAAGCTCCATTTATACGCCAAACAAGAACCACGAAAAGGACGAAAAATGGGGCATTTTAATACCTTAGCTAAAACAACAGATATTGCCAAACATCACGCGGATCAGGTTTTTGATGACATCAAACATGCCTTAACATGAAATATTTAGTACACAATATTCATTTTGTCTTAGCCTTAGTCTCCTTGCTACTTTATCTTGTGCGGGGCAGTTTTCTTTTACTGAACAAACCTTCACAAACTATGATGAGTTTAGCTGCTTTAACCAGCTTGGCACTCTTTGGGACAGGCTTAGCCCTTGTTTATTCCTCTACCAGCATGTCCTTTGCTAATTATTGGGTAGTCACTAAAATAGTCACTACCTTATTGTATGTTTTTTTTGGCGTTATGGCCTTTCGTAGCGAATTACCCAAGCAAAATGCAATCGTCTTATGGCTATTCGGTCTGATTGCGTTTGCCTATACCTTTGCTATTGCTAAAGGTCTTTTGAGTCCCCTAACATGAGTTATTTAGATCAGAACCACCTTAATGAATTACGCAAAGATATAAAATTTAGTGAAACATTATCTGGACACCCTTTAAACTATCATTCGACGTGGGGACTTTTCTCGCCACGAGAAATTGATGAAGGGACGCGTTTATTTCTAAAACACATTAAAGTAAATCCTGATGATGATTGCTTTGATCTAGGCTGTGGCTACGGGCCTATTGGACTAACATTGGCAAAATTAGCACCACAAGGGCAAACGCTAATGGTTGATAAAGACTTTATGGCAGTGGACTTTAGCAATAAAAATGCCCAAATTAATCACATCAACAATGCTCAAGCGATGTTAAGCAATGGTTTTCAACACATAGACCGCGCACAACAGTTTGATCTGATTGCCTCAAATGTCCCTGCGAAAGTAGGCAAAGAAATGATGTCATTAATGCTACACGATGCCCGCCAGCGTCTACGCCCAGAAGGACGGCTTTACCTTGTCACAATCAATGGTTTACGCCAGTACATGAAACGTAACCTTAACGATATTTTTGGCAATTACAAAAAGCTAAAACAAGGGGCAAAATATACCGTGCATCTTGCCTTGAAATAAAGTACCAATTAAGCGTACTTATCGTCTTATTTTAAACCCAACAAAGGAATTAACCGATGAAATTTTTTAGTTTAATCACGTTAGGGTTATTGCTTTTATCCTCACCCGTTTTCGCAATTGACTGCTCTCCCAACGCGAGCCAGTCAGCATTAAACCAATGTGCTGATAAGGCTTTTAGGACAGCAGATAAGGCACTTAATCAGGCTTATGATGCACTGATTAAGCGTGCAGGAAAGGATAAGTTTGCGATTAAAAAGCTACGGGAATCACAGCGCTTATGGATAAAATTTCGGGATGCAGAATTAGACTATATCTTTCCTTGCAAAGACCATAATAAACGACACTGTTGGGGCAGTATGATTGGCATCCTCTACCCCGAAGCAAAAAAAGACCTAACGATCGAGCGTACACAAAGGTTAAAGAAGTACCTAAAGAAGCAAGGTCACTATTAAATATGCTCTGACCTGTACGCTTATTTTTCAGCGTAATGACTGACTTAAGACACTCATCATATTATATTTTTTAGCACGTACCGCATAATCAAGTGGGGTACGTCCAGACTTGTCTTTAATCAACTTCGCCCCCTGTTTCAACAAACGTTTAACAACATTCATATGTCCTTTTGAAACAGCAGAATGCAGTGCCGTCCAACCATTACCTTCTTGTCGATTAATATCCATACCCACCTCTAAACACTGGTTAACATAAGCAAGATCACCTCGACTAGCCGCCTTATGAAAATTATCACGACTCAAACACACCTGCTTAAACCCTTGTTTTCGTAAGACCCATCGACCTAAATGACCTTCTTTTTCATAGTTACCTGCTCGCCATGTGCCTTCGGTTCGCAGACCAAAAAATCTATCGTAAGTTGCATCAAAATAAAACTGAAAATTACCCGATGTCGTTGAGAGTTTCCCATCAATGTTCAAACCTGCATAAAGATAGATTATTTCTTTTGGATAAAGTGTAAAGTGTTGTGACCGTGAATCGAACCGCAGTTTAACAAAATCCTTGGTCGTAATTTCTGTGCCAAAAATATAGCTATTTTTTAACTGCAATACCGCTTTAGATTTTCCACTTGTGGGGTGATTACCCTGAAAATCAAAAATAATATCAGCTTTTAAAGGCATTGCGAACAGACTCAGTAACAACAATACAACACTGACTTTGAACAGCACATTATATTGCTTTAGCATAATATTCACGATCAACTCCTTTATTATTAATAATATTCTATCTCATAGTAGATACACCTTATCGCTAGAATAGTTCAAAACAAACACCTATGTGTCCTGTATCGTTATGCGCTGAGACTGGATTTTTTCCTGAAAAAAGAAAAAGATCATCAATGATTTTGCTGTATGTTTATAGGTGCGGAATGTAGGTTTTTCATCGATTTCAATTGTGATATTTTATAATTTTTTTAGAGTTGTGTGTAAGGAGATGACCTAAACTTGTTCCTTATTAAAAAATAACCCTTCAGCCTTCTTAATGTTTTTAAGAGGGCTAGTCTCTCGACTCTCGATCCGCGTCATTTTAATCCGCTAAAGACCATTAATACTAGAAAACAGCGCAGTAATCCGAAGAATATTCCTTGATGTTTCATAATCTTTTAATAATCAGTCGTTTCAATCAATTTTAGAGTGTTGTTTTAAGGATTTTAATAGCACTTATTGTGTAATCGCGTATTTTAAATACGTACTGCTTGTTAGGCTGTGTTTTTAGGGAATAGGGATATATATGTACGATACTACGGAAAATAATTCGACGTTATTACTTGCGATGGTGATTGCACCCGTTTCCTTACTGTTACTCATCCTTTCTATTTATCTTGTTCAACCCAAAATAGAAAAAAAATTAACACAAGATCTTAGCTCCATTTTAAAAATACACGATATTGATGCGACCGTTTCCTTTTCTGGGCGTGATGGTCTTTTACAAGGCAACGTTTCAACAGCTAAAATAATTGTGCAAGCTGAGCATTTATCCACCACTGTTTTTGGTATACGCACGCTTCGTAATCAATTAAGGGTAGTAGAGAAAAACCCTGAGCTAGCAATAGCGCAACGCTTAAAGAAAAAAGAAACAGGACGCATCTTTCGTCAAGCACCGACTCCAGTGATTCCAACCCCTCCGCCTTCAAAAAACACACAAGAGACGGATGTTGATCTTATTATGGCAATGATGCAATCACGGGCTTTATTACCCGCAGAAAATATGCCGCCAACCATAACGCCAGAAAAAGACCTTCAAAAAAAGCGAGGGTTGGATCAAGACAAACAGCCCCCTGCTGAAAATAAAGTAGCTTCCATACCAACTGATATCTTGTTTAGCAAGACGTTGGTGATTCAAGAAGCCCCTGTGTTAAAAAATGAAACTAAAGTCGTTGCCAAGATGCTTCAAAAATTAGAAATAGGCGAGAGTATGGATTCAAAGCCTTCCTTTCAAACGGTATCGATAGCCGTACCAGAAAAAAAAACATCAACTAAAATCCTTATTGTGAAAAAACCAGACGAAGAAAAAACAAAAGAATCATCAGCGAGTCAAGCGCTAACCGATATTATTAACGATTTTAACTTAGCCTTATAATAAGGGCGTTAGCGATACCTTGTGGTATCAATATGCCCTGCTACTTCAAAGCCTTTTATCCTCAATAAACAAGCATCACACACGCGACAGGCTTTCCCTTCTGGGTCGGCTTGGTAGCAGGTTACCGTTTGAGCATAGTCAACGCCTAGTTCATGTCCCTTATTAATAATATCCGCCTTGCTTAAGTTAATGAGCGGGGTGCAAACCTCAAAAGCTTCCCCTGTCACACCAGCCTTTGTGGCAAGATTTGCGGTTGCTTCAAAAGCACGAATAAATTCAGGACGACAATCAGGGTAACCTGAATAATCAACCGCATTAACACCAATAAAGAGATGCTTTGCCGCTAAGACTTCTGCCCACGCGAGAGCAATAGACAAAAATACCATATTACGTGCAGGAACATAGGTTAAGGGGATGCCCTCAGAGGGTGTTATGGGGACATCAATGTTCTCATCCGTCAAAGCCGAGCCACCAAAACGTGATAAATCGAGGTCTATTATTTTATGATCCACTTCAGACTGTATGGCGATACGTTCTGCCGCTATTAACTCTGAAGAATGACGTTGTCCATAACGAAAGCTCAAGGCATGACAGTGATACCCTTGTTGCTTCGCAATCGCTAATAAGGTAACAGAATCCATACCCCCTGATAATAAAACAACTGCTTTTTTCACTAATCTAAACCTCGTGTTTTTACACGTTGCATTTTGTTAATCCAATGTGTCATCAAAAGGCTGACATTTTATCCCAAAGCTGTCACCAAGTGACAAAGTGGTTTACAAAATGTCGATTTTTGACAGCCTATAAGCAATTGAAAGCATTAATTAATTGCTTAAAAAATAAGCATACGTATTTTATTTATATTTTATTTCAATCACTTGAATTATTTTTTTAAATGTTGGCATAGACTCTGCATTATACCTATCGAACACATTGTTTTTAGTCAAGTTAAGTAAAGCGTGTTTATAACATATTAACAAAATCATAAAAATAAATTAGGAAATACAGTTATGAAAAAGCAAATGCAGCAAGGTTTTACACTCATCGAATTAATGATTGTTGTCGCTATTATCGGTATTTTGGCATCGATCGCACTACCTGCTTATCAAGATTACATTGCTAAGACTCAAGTTAATCGTGTGTTTGGTGAAATATCAACACTAAAAACAGCCGTGGAAACCAATATGATGGAAGGCGTTGCAACGGCTGTTGCTGCCGACTTAGGTTGGATTGCAGGAGCTTCTACACTACAAACAACCGACCCTACTGTTGATGTAAAAACTGATGGTACAGCAAGCTTAATTGCAACCCTAGACGGTGCGGTAGCATCAGCTGTCCAAGCAAGCACTGTTACACTTAAACGTGAAGCAAGTGGAAAATGGATTTGTGAAGTTAAGAAAAGTAGTAATGCAGGCTGGAAAGATAGTTATGCACCTAAAGGATGTATCGTTAGTTAATAACGTCTAATTGCTTTAGTCAAAGAAAGGTTCCAAATTTGGAGCCTTTCTTTCATTCTAAAAAATAAGGGTGTAACATCATGAAAAAAAAGATAAAAAACAAGGGTTTTACTTTGATAGAATTGATGATTGTTGTTGCCATTATTGGACTACTCGCCTCGATTGCGATGCCTGCTTATCAAGATTATGCGGCAAAAACTCAAATTTTCTCTATTTATCAATCCGTCACGGGCTTAAAAACAGCGGTTGAAATGCATCTAATTTCAAGCAATAGTACCGCTGATCCGACTGATTTAGGCTGGATTTCAGGGAGTTCTTCTTTATTATTAAATGATCCCAAGGCAAATGTTGATGCTAAAACAGGCATTGCAATCATTGAAGCAACATTGGATGGTCGAGTCCATGCTGCCGTTGTGGGTTCAACGTTAAATATTACTCGTGATGCCACAGGAAAATGGACGTGTGGTATTAAACGATCCTCAAATTCAGGCTGGAAGGATAATTACGCTCCAAGACCTTGTGTTGTTAACTAAATTTGATTGAGACATCTTTAGCCTCACAAAAAACTAATTTTTGCCTTCCCCTGAGATGATGATGTCTTTAATTGAGTCAATCAAACCATCTGCTTTCCTCATAATTACGCCCTAAAAGGTTGCCTGTTATTGTTGAATAACAACAACACTGAGCCTCCTCATTCAAAGAAAAGATCCCCATCATAAATTTATTTATCTAACGCTACCATTTTCAGTGACTTTCTTATCAAAGTATATTATCTTATTAAGTAATTCTAATATCATTTAGACTGTTTTGTAGTGATTGCCAAAACTATTCTATTCATTATTACATTAGGCTGAATTGCACTAAGCTTATGTGAAGCAAGGCGTATCAATACCTTAAAATGTTGTCAATAGGGATTAAGTAGCAAGTATAAACAGCATGAAATTTTAGTTAAATTGTTGATAAAATTAAGACTATTAAAATATCGATATGTTGTCTCGAAAAAACCTTGCTTATAAAAAAATAATTATCAAGAAAAGCGCCTAAACTAACCTATTAGCGACAATAAACAATCACCTTATAAAAAGGAAGCTTAAACTTCTTTTTGTAAGACTATTTTCCTGAAGGTTTGAAGGGTAATTATAGGAATATCGAGTTAACTCTATTCTGACCCTAACCCTTAATATTCATAGATATAACAAGAGTGAGCTATTACATGACAAAGATTGGTAATACAGATTTAAACACAGGAAATAATTGCTCCTTTAGTGTTGATCTTCTGGGTAGAGACGAAGATGTAGAAACGGCATCACGTTCATTAAAGGCAATATCCCATCCCTTACGTTTAAAAATTCTTTGCGTATTAGGTGAAAGAGAAGTCAGCGTACAGGATATTGTTGAATGTGTTGGCACATCGCAAAGCAATATTTCACAGCATTTAGCGATTTTAAGAGATAAAGGGGTTCTTGCTTCACGCAAAGATGCGAACCGTGTTTTTTACCGTGTTGGTGATTCCCGTACTCTGAAATTAATCAGTATGATGCAAGATATTTTTTGCAAACCCCGCTAATATTATTGCGTGAGTTTTGTGGGCAGGCTTAATAATGAGACTAAAAAAGAGACTGTAAAAGAGAGATTGCAAGTCTTGACGGCTCTTTGAACCCTTAACTTTCATTGAAATTAAGGGGTAGCCCTAAAATTTTGCCTTTACCTAAAGGGGTTAGGGCGTTATCGTAACCCTCCTATTTTTTATTTTGGTTAAATATCATTCATGGAAGAGTACACTGAATTCGCGCGTATGCACCCAATGTTAATTATGGGCTTAGTGGTTGTGATTGGTTTGATCGCTTGGAGTGAATTTTCTCGTCTGACGCGTAAATATAAACAAGTCTCCACCAATCAAGCGGTACAACTACTGAATAAAGATAATGTCGTTGTTATTGATGTCCGCGAACCGAATGAAATTCAAAAAGGCATTATTCAAGGGGCAGAAACAATTCCAATAAGCGATTTATCCAAACGTTTAGTTGCCTTAGAAAAAAATAAAAATGATCCCATTTTAGTCTACTGCCGTAGTGGAAGTCGTTCTGCCCAAGCGTGTCAAACGTTAACCCGTAACGGGTTTGAAGATGTCTCTAATTTAGCGGGCGGTATTGTGGCATGGGAATCCGAAAACTTACCGACAAAAAGGCGATAACTGTGCCAACAAACGTTATAATATACGCGACCCGTTTTTGCCCTTACTGCATGAGTGCACGCCGCTTACTGAAAAAAAAACAAGTTGAGTTTACAGAAATTCTTATCGGTTCAAATCGAGCCTTATGGCAAGAAATGGAACAGAAAAGTGGGGGAACAACCGTTCCACAAATTTTTATCAACGGGCAACCCATTGGAGGGTATGATGAGATGGCAGCCCTCAACCGTGATGGTCGACTCGACACTCTTTTAAATGAGGAACAATAAACGTGGCAGAAGAACAAGCAACCGATGTTGCACAACAGCCAGAACAACTCGAACAACAATTTATTATTGAGCGTATTTATTTAAAGGATGCCTCTTTTGAATCCCCGCACAGCCCGACCATTTTTACCGAAGAATGGGATCCTGAAACTAATTTACAACTGAATACCGAAGTCACTTCAATTACTGATGGACATTATGAAGTCGTGTTACTGATTACGGTAACGGTAAAAACAGGGGGTAATACTGCTTTTTTAGTTGAAGTAGCACAAGCGGGTGTGTTTAACATTATCGGTTACGAGCCTGACCAATTAAATCACTTATTAGCGAGTTATTGTCCCAGTAATTTATTCCCTTACGCACGAGAAGCCATTGCCAGCATGATTTCAAAAGGTAGCTTCCCCGAAATGCATTTGTCACCAATTAACTTTGATGCCTTGTATTCACAGCGTTTAGAGGAAGAAGCCGCTAAACAAACAACAGAAGAAGCCTAAGACCATGAGGTCTGAGGCAATGATTCAGACAATTTCAGTGTACGGTGCAGGTTCTTGGGGAACCGCACTGGCACTACAACTGGCACGGAATCAGATTGATGTCCTGTTATGGGATTTTAATGCCCAGCACATTGCAGACTATCAACGTGCTAGGGAAAATATTCATTACCTACGTGGTATTCCTTTTCCAGATAATCTACGTTGTACACCTCACCTTGACGCTTGCCTTCAGCATTCACAGCACCAATTAATTGTTGTTCCTAGTCATGGTTTTCGTACCTTATTGGAACAACTTGCACCCCAATTAACCGCCCAGCATAATATTGTTTGGGCAACGAAAGGGTTAGAGACAGGTACGGGGAAATTGCTACATGAGGTAGTGAATGAAACGGTCGATAACCATATTGCCTATGGTTTAGTCTCAGGACCAACGTTTGCCTCCGAAGTTGCGAGTGGTTTACCGACGGCAATGACGGTTGCTGCAACCACACCTAGGTTAAGCCAAACCATTGCTAATGCTTTTCATGGTGATAATTTTAGGGTCTATACCAGCACGGATATTATTGGTGTAGAACTGGGGGGTGCGATCAAAAATGTATTAGCGATTGCCGCAGGGATTTCTGATGGTTTAGGCTTTGGAGCCAATGCACGCGCCGCGATTATTACCCGTGGTTTAGCCGAAATTATCCGTCTTGGCGAGAGCATGGGCGCACAGTCATCAACAATGATGGGGTTAGCTGGCGTTGGTGATCTTGTTTTAACCTGTACTGATAATCAATCGCGCAACCGTCGTTTAGGGTTAGCCTTGGGGAAAGGACAAGACACCGCGACCGCGATTAAAGATATTGGGCAGGCCGTTGAAGGTGCAAAATCATCCCATTGTATTCGCTTATTAGCACAACGGGCAGGGATCGAAATGCCGATTTGTTTTGCTGTTCATCGGGTTGTTCATGAAAACCTTGATCCTAAAATAGCCGTTAAAGAATTGCTATCACGGGATATTAGCACCGAATTTTAAGCCGTTAACATTACCTTTCATCTCCACACTCCTTCTACTGATAATCTATCATTACAATGCTATCAAAATGCTTTCTATCCTAAAAATTACCGTCTAAGATTTCACTTCGTCTGATAATCTTCTGTTAATATAAACAGATAATATATTAAATACAATAACTTATAAATGCCTATCTGTTTAAAGAGATTGACAAAATGAAAGGCAAGTAATATCGTTAACAATAATTATAAATGGTAGCAATTACGGGATAAATGGGCTGACAATAAGATCTCGTATGCTCTTTTCAGGAGTTTCTTTATGTCTCAGACAGTTCGTAATACCTTACAACTTCAAATTGATCAACTTACACGAGAGATATTAAATGCGACGGAAAAAGCATGGGAAGCTCAAAAAAGTAAGAATTTAAAACAAAATAATTTTTGGATTGATGAAAAAAGCAAACTGACGGAAGAGCGAAGTAAGCTACAAAAAAAACTACATCAAACACCCAATCAAGAAAACACCATTGAGCCACGTACCCGTCAAGAAATTAAGGAACGGATTCTCAGCCTTAATAAATCAGCCCATAGAGCAGATAATGATATGCGCCTTGCTTTAGAAGCTAAGCAACTCTCTCAAGCCAATGATTTTTTGCGCCAACGTAATCAGTTTAATGCCGAAGTTAAACACTTAAATAAACTGCTTAACCCTGAGTCAGAAACCAAAAAAATAAGCAAAAGAAAACAGTCTTTAACCCCTGAGAAAGTTAAAGAAAAAATTATTCAATATCAAGCACAAGCCCTCGAAGCAGAACAACAAATGCGGCAAGCACTGGATGAACGCCAGTTAGAAAAAGCCAATGAGTTATTGCAGCAAAAAAATTATTTAAATGTTGAGGTTGAAAAATTACAGAAAATATTACCCGCCGCTAAGGTTATTCCAAAAAATAAGGTTAAGACTAGCAAAACGATAACGGAAAGTAGTGATGAGGATACCCTTTCTGAAAAAAAGACAAGTTGTAATGATATAAAACAAAGCATTAAGGCTTTTCAATCCAAGGCATTAAGTGCAGACCGTACAATGCGTGATGCACTCCGCGAAAAAGATTTTGTAACGGCAAATGAGTGGCTATTGAAACGCACCCGCTACAATGCCATCGCGGAAAAATGGCGAAAACAATTAGAGGCTTCAATAATGAAACCTGTGATTGATCCCGTGAGTACCAACGCATTAAAAGACAAACGGTTAACGCATGAAGAAATCAAACAACAGCTGAAAACTGCAAATGAAAATGCCTTAATAGCTGATGCTGCGATACGTACCGAATTAAAAGCTAAAAAATATAAAAAGGCGAATGAATACCTAAAACAACGCAATCAATTTATAACTGAAGCTAAACGTCTCACAGAATATTTAAAAACAACCCCACCATTAGCTAAAATCACCATTGAACAAAGCAAACCATTGGCTAATGCGAATAAAAAATCAATGGTGAAACAAGGGATTGCTAAAGCAATTGATACTCAATACCAAACAGCAACCGATGTTGCACATCATATTGCCAAGCAATACGTGAGTTATCGTCTCGACTTTGTGAAATTTTTCCACAAAAAAACCCTGCTGGAAACACAAATCAAAGCCGAAAAAGAAGCGTTAGCTAAACTGATTAATAAAAAAATCGAAGCGTTACAACAGGAGCTTCAAGCACATCAACAGCAACAACCCAAGCCTTATGTAGAAGACAATGCCCATAATGATCTCATTTTACATTTATTGGATAAAAAAGATGAGCGTGGGGTTGATTATTATCATTTTCCTGAAATCAGTAAAACAACAATGGGTGCTCCACTTAAACTACTGAAAAGCCAGCAAGATTTAAATGACTTTATCCAAAATTATACTGAAGAAGGGAGTGGTAACGAAGAAGGAAAACGCGTTTTACTTAAATATTTTATCCGCGATATTATTCAAGTAAAAAGCCCCCTAACCATCTGCGATCTTGTTTTGGATGATGCGATTATGGAAACCAGCAACATGCCCCATGGTTTTGTTCACTTGTTTGATCAAACCATTAACAAAGTCAATCAAGAAATCAGCCGTTTGCAAGTAGAAAGTACAGATCCTTTAATGCCCACGGTGCTACGTCCTATCAACTCATTTAAAGGCTTAGGACATCGTGATGCGATTCAACTCATTCCACCGATCAAAAATGGTATTGATCAGTTTGCAGGGGCAAAACTATCCAACACCACACTACAAGATAATATCATTAGTTCTGAGGCTAAATTACAGGGTATTTTCTCAACGGATGGGGCGTTTGATGACCTAAAAATTATTAATAATAAGATTCATACTGAAGGTGAACATAAAATCTGTATTCTAGGGATGTTAAATGGTGAAATTACAGGCAATATAGACTGGAAAGGCAAGCCTCTCCCGATTAAAATTCAGCCGCTGCGTTTAGGCGGTGGTTTAGGTATTACCAATTTCTTTATCTTAGGTTTTTCGGAGGGTTGTAGCTATCAATACGGTCATATCAAAGGCATTTCCGATACCCCTGTCGATCGTCGCAGTAAAAAAGTCGTCGCAGGAAAAGGCTACGATCCTCGTAAGTATTTACTCGATTTTAATATGGATGTCTTTTTAGCCGCGTATAAAATACACGACAAAGCACAAGGTCGTTTTAAAGCTATTCAAATGATTATTGATCAAATGGTGCTGGATCACAATGCTGTAAAATGCAGTGAAACGGCTTTAGCCGCGTTAGAGAACAATGCCAGCCTAGAAGACGCCATTGAAATTTCATTACTGGGTCGCGTTATCAAAAAACGAGCCGTTGTTACGAATCAACCAATGGTACTGAAGAAAAGCAGTTGTGATGTTCAACGGGATCAAAAGCGATCTTTTTAAATGATTGATTTTTAGTTCTGTTTAATTTTTTCTTTATCTGTTGCAACGGATAGTTTAAAACTGGGAATATCAGTACGATCAATAACGGTTAAAACGATACCGACAAAAATAAAAAAGAAGGATGAGGCTAAAAAACTGGCAGAGATAGGGTGTTGCATCCCCAGTTCATTCACCTTGAAATAAAGGGTAACAGCACAGACAACGGAAAGGATGAAGCAAAGCTTTCCAATAATGCCTGCTAACTTTTGTAAGTTACTTTTTTGTTTATTCATACGGTCATGATTGCCTAAGATAAAAGAGTAGCGTCTAAAATTGCGCCCTTTAATGAAGGAATGGGCTTAAATTCTCAATGATAGTGCGACTGTAATCCTTTATCACTTTGCACGCCTTGATCAAGAAAGTTTAAGCAGCAATCAATGATGCACCCACTAAACACTCCCCTATTTGTGACTTTAACCAAACGGTTTCTTCTTCTGAGGATAAAAAGGTCATATCGCTATTGTAGACGTTTTCATTTTGGAAGCTAATCCGCTTCTGTATCGCGTTAAGCGCAACGTTTAAATCGCGGCAATGCCGATGTTCATTGAATAAATAATCAATGGATCGTTCACCTTTTAAGATTAAACCGTAGTGTCGAATCGCTTTTTTGATCTGTTTGATTTTATTTTTAGGAAATTTTAGTTCTAAACACACCAAATGCGCATGCTCACTGACTGAGAGCGTTAAATCATCGCTTAATTTTTTATATTCCATGACATGATAAAGATAGTGCAATAACGATTTTCCTGCAATTTTATGGCGGTGGGAAAGCGAAATTTTATAGTGCAGTGTTTCGTAGGATAATAGGTTTTTATGCTCATTAATGAGCATCTTATTGAGTAATTCAACCTTACTTTTAATGCTTATATTGCAGTCAATTTGTAATTCAAATTGAAGGTTGATAAATCCTTCCTCAAATAAATTGGTTTGGGTCGATTTAATTTGGTACAGATGTGTTAATCGCTGAGATAAGCTTTCTACAAAAGACAGCAAATTTATTTGCTCTTGCCAATGAGCAAACCAGTAATTAGCCTCTAGGACAATACTTAATGTGTTGTTAATTCGAAGAAAATTAATGTATTCAATTGGAAGATAATATTTATTTGTAGCTTCTTTTTTATTCCCTTCGCAACTAATAAGGACATTTCGAGGCAGGTTATAACCCATTAAAAGATTGACTTCATTTAATTCTAAATCATGGTTTAACTGATATTTTGACGGACTCTTTGATTCTGTTAACTCATAATTTTTGCCATTGAAATGAAGATAAGAGACGTTATTTTTGATGTGAATAATCATACTGTCTTGCCGTAGGGCTGTTGGCTTATACTTTGATGAGAAGTCAGCGCCAATGCTAGCTTTTGAGTGATATTGCCACGGATAAAGGCAATTGGAAGGGAGGGGAGCAAAGTATTATTTAGGGAATAGAATATTAAAAACATAGGTTCCATTTCTTAGGTAATTGGTCGTTTTTTAAACTTATGAGGAATCAATAGCTTGTACTCTGTCACGTCGTGATATTTTACAGATTTTACTAATTTATACTATAAATAAATTTAATCATGTTGCTTATATTTGTTGCTTTTTGTAGATAAAATAGGCTTATTTTGTTATTTGTCGTGATAAAAGCTACTTTTGTCTTGACATTATGCCGTTAAAATTATTTTTATACATTTCAAAATGAATTATAAAAATGCCTTTTTAAGGTGAAAATAATTGTACAATAGCATTAATATTTGAAGGGAAAAAGAGGTGTAAGTAAGAGGCTGTTAGTCCTTTGCTTCGATAAATTGCTTCTCCTGGTGCAGGATGTGTTGCACGTTTTCCATAAGTAATAGGCGTTAGGGTATTTTCACTGCGCGAGTGATGATGTGCATGAGCGCGTATTTCGCCCTCAGGCAGTACAGCACTTTGCATTCCTTGACAACCGCTACGTGTTCTCATATGACCATCGCCTGCAATCAAGCCGACCATACGGCTCTGTTCGCCCTCTAAGTTGGTTAATGTTTGTTGTATGTAAAGCATGCCACCACATTCGGCGAGAATCTTTTTATCCTGTTGATAATGGCGTTTTAAGTCGTGATGCATTGATGTGTTATTTTGCAATGCTTTTGCGTGCAATTCAGGATAACCACCAGGTAACCAAATGACCTCTGCTGAAGGTAAGTGTTGATCGTGTAAGGGTGAAAAATAAAGCAATGTTGCACCGAGTGTTTCTAATAAACGAATATTTTCAGCATAAATAAAGCTGAATGCCTCATCTTTTGCAATAGCAATTCGACAAGTGGCTAGTAAAAGCAGGTGTTTCGGTGGTTTTGTTGCGCTAAATTTAATCGTAGCGGGTAGTTTACTTATTTTTTTTGTCGCGACTTCATCCGCAATTAAATCTAAACGTTGTTCAAAATCATGAACCTCTGTGGGATCAACTAAACCCAAGTGACGGTGAGGCAATTCCATCGCGGCTTTGCGAGGAAAACAAGCCAGTAAATGAATACCCTCAGGTATACTGTCTTCGATTAACGTTTGATGACGGTCACTGCCGACAGCATTCGCAATCACGCCAACAACCGTTAAATTGTTGCGATAATGCGTTAAACCATAAGCAATGGCACCAAAAGTTTGCGCCATTGCTTTGGCATTAATCACAAGCATAATAGGAAGACCAAAAAAAGCAGCTAAATCAGCACTACTCGGGTCACCATCAAACAAGCCCATTGCGCCTTCAATAATAATTAAATCCGCGACTAAGGCGGCTTGATACAAGACTTGACGGCAATAGTCATCACCCATCATCCAAAGGTCAACTTGTTCAACCGCATGACCTGAAGCCCGTTGTAAAATTAAGGGGTCTAAATAATCAGGTCCTGTTTTAAAGACGCGAACATCACGTCCTTGACGATGATGATAACGGGCTAAGCCCGCACTTAACGTTGTTTTACCTTGCCCTGAAGCAGGGGCAGAAATAAAAACCGCGGGGCAAGAGGTTGTTAAGGTGCTCACCATTCAATTCCTTTTTGTGCTTTAATGCCTGATCTAAAGGCATGTTTTTCATCCTTAATAACACT
>JAGLBW010000156.1 GCA_023146545.1 Cocleimonas sp. | reverse complement strand
TTTTTTATTTTAGATTAATTTTTCTTTTTTTTTATTACGTTCAATCCTAATTTTTTTAATTTAAAATTAAGTTTTTTTTGAATTTTTATATAACACTATAATTATTTATTTTTTGTATTTTTTTTGGAAGCGAGAGTCTTTTTTTAAAAAAAATTATGTTTTTTTATTTAAATAAAGAAGCTAATTTTTTTATGATTTTTATTAATTTAACGATATTAATTATTATTTTTTAATCCTTTTTTATAAAAAAACAAATCTATTTTTTTATAAAATTATTTATAATTTATTGATTTTTTTATCTGGTTTTTTTAAATTAAGTTAGATGAAAACGTATTGTTTTTTTATTTTTTTTAGCCTTTCATCTCACATTGAATTGATCAATAGAGGTGTTAAAACATTAAATTTTCAACAGTACTTTAGCATCAAGATGCTTTGGAAACAGGCTTATTATTTTTAATAAAAAAAGATATTTACTCCCTATCCGCATGACCTATACTTCCTAGTCTATTATAGGGTATTGGATTGTTATGCAGACTAAAAAAACAAATAAACCACTGGTTCTGGTCGATGGTTCTTCTTATTTATTTCGAGCATTTTATGGGATTAAAGCCCCGTTGACTGCACCAAATGGAATGCGAACTAATGCGATTCATGGGGTGTTGAATATGCTGGAAAGTTTGCGTAAAACTTATGATCCTGAGCATTTAGTAGTAATTTTTGATGCGAAAGGAAAAACCTTTCGTCATGATTTATATCCAAACTACAAAGCAAACCGTCCGCCGATGCCCGAGGAGCTAGAAGAACAGATTGAACCGTTGCTCAAGATTATTCGTGCGATAGGTTACCCTTTAATTATAGAACCTAATGTTGAAGCAGATGATGTTATTGGTACGTTGGCAAGCCGTTATGACGGTAGGGTAATTATCTCTACGGGTGATAAAGATATGGCGCAACTGGTGACAGAGAAGGTGCATTTAATTAACACCATGTCGAACAGTTATCACGATATTGAAGGGGTCATTGATAAGTACGGTATAGCACCTGAACGAATTCGAGATTATTTAGCATTAATTGGTGATACTTCGGATAATATTCCTGGTGTCCCTAAAGTCGGCCCTAAAACAGCGGTTAAATGGCTAAAAGAATACGATTCATTGAAAAATGTGATGGATCATGCGGATCATTTTAAGGGTAAAGTGGGCGAGTATTTACGGGAATCACTTCACTTTTTACCACTCTCTTATCAGTTAGTAACGATTGATTGTGATTTAGCGTTGGATGATGCGCCTACATCGTTCTGTTTTAGTCAGGTTAATACGCAACGGCTTGCGGGGTTGTATCAACAATATGGTTTTCGTACCCGCTTGAAAAAGCTACAAACAACGGTATCCGAGCCGATTATTGTTGTCCGTGAAGTAGAGGATGTCCCTGAAGTACAAAAAATTACTGAGGTTGATTATCAAACCCTTCTAACCGATGAGCAGTTAACGACATGGTTAGATAATTTAAAAACAGCACGATTAATTGCTTTTGATACTGAAACCACTAGCCTAAATTATATGGCGGCGGAAATTGTTGGGGTGTCATTCTGTATTACAGCAGGTATTGCTGCTTATTTGCCTTTAGCCCATGATTATTTAGGGGTGCCTGTTCAGCTTAATCGACAAGCAACATTGGATAAGTTAAAACCCTTATTAGAAGATCCTACGGTTTTAAAAGTGGGACAAAATCTAAAATATGATCGTAGTGTGCTATTGAATTATGGTATTGAATTAAAAGGTATTGTTCACGATACGATGTTAGCTTCTTATGTCTTGGATGCTACGGCAAGTCGTCATGATATGAACACCTTATGCCAACAACATCTTGATCATCAGTGCCTTTCTTTTACTGATATTGCAGGCAAGGGAAAAAAGCAGCTCACCTTTAATCAAATTGATTTAGAACACGCGACACCTTATGCGGCTGAAGATGCGGATATGACGTTGCGGTTACATCATTATTTTTATCCACAGCTTAAAGCATTACCTGCACAGGAAAAACTTTACCGTGAGATTGAAATCCCACTGTTGAAGGTATTATCGGATGTTGAACGCAATGGCGTGTTAGTCGATGCTGAAATGTTAGCGGAGCAAAGTAAAGAAATAACCGAGCAGATGCAATCGTTAGCCAATACTATTTTTCAAGAAACAGGTGAAACCTTTAATTTAGGTTCACCGAAACAGATTCAGGATGTCTTTTTTTCTAAAGATAAACTCAACCTTCCCATTATTCGTAAAACACCAAAAGGACAAGCATCAACCGCAGAGGATGTGTTGAAAACCTTGGCACAAGAACATGAAGTCCCGCGTTTATTGTTAGCACACCGTGGTTTAAGCAAATTAAAATCCACTTATACGGATAAACTTCCGCAACAAATTAATCCTCATACAGGACGGATTCATACCTCTTATCATCAAGCGATTACAGCAACAGGACGTTTATCCTCTGCTGATCCTAATCTCCAAAATATTCCTGTGCGTAATGCGGAGGGTCGTCGAATTCGCCAAGCATTTATTGCCTCGAAAGGGAAGCTTATTTTAGCCGCTGACTATTCTCAAATTGAACTGCGAATTATGGCGCACTTATCCCAAGATAAAGGCTTGCTCTCCGCTTTTTTAAAGGGGAAAGATATTCATACTGCCACCGCTGCAGAAATTTTTGCTGTTCCTTTAGATCAAGTGGAAAAAACGCAACGGCGTGCGGCAAAAGCGGTTAATTTTGGTTTAATTTATGGCATGTCAGCGTTTGGATTAGCCAAACAATTACAAGTATCACGTAGCAAAGCCCAAGAATACGTTAATTTATACTTTTCACGTTATTCAGGGGTGCAGGATTACATGGCGGAGACACGTGAAAAAGCAAAAACGCAAGGTTATGTGGAAACACTGTTTGGTCGTCGTCTTTATTTGCCCCGTATTAATGCGACTAATGGAATGCACCGACAAGCGGCAGAACGCACGGCGATTAATGCACCGATGCAAGGAACTGCCGCTGATATTATTAAACGTGCCATGATTGCGGTAAATGATGGTTTGCGAAAAAGGTATTGGCAACAAGAAGCAGAAACAAAAATGATTATGCAAGTGCATGATGAGCTTGTCTTGGAAGTCCCAGAACACGTTATTGATACTATAAAACAAGAGGTTGTACACTGTATGATGCAAGCTGCAACGCTTGATGTACCGCTCATTGTTGATGTCGGGGTCGGAATCAATTGGGATCAAGCACACTAGCGTTTTGTTAATATTTGATGATCAATACCCTTTTCTCTTCCTATAAATATTCACAAATTAAGATGTCTTTATTTTTTTAATACCCTTGATGCACTTCAGGCTAAAATGATAGCTTTGAGACTCTGTTTACACTTCATTTAATAGGATGATCGTCCTAATAAACGGTATAACAAGGGGGTGTGGCGATATAGTTTTTCTGGAATTTTATCCACAATGCTGTCATGTAATGCAGGGAGTTTTGACCAATGTACCCCTTGCTTATGATGGTGTGCTGTGTGGTAGCCTAAGTTGCCTGTTAGAAAGTTATACAAAGGGCTTAAGTTATTATAAGAGGCAGAAAATTCATCTTGAGTATCTAAGCCTGTGTGGTGTTTATAGGTAACAAAAGAGGTGAATAATAAGCTGCTAATCATCGGCAGTACAAACAGGAATAAACCTGCAAGGGGTTTGTAAAAAACCAATACGGCAAGTAATACAAAGGTAATACTGGAATAAATAAGAAACGGTTTCATCTGCTTAGGGTAACGTTTACCCACATTATAACCGCGTGGGTAAGCCGTTAGGGCTACATTTAAGGTATATTCCAACGCGCCCATTTTCGAGCCATCTTTTCGTTTCCAGCGGCTTTCATCATTTTTTTGATCTAAAAAATTCAAGTGATGCCCTAAGACATGATGCAATCGCCACAGGTGGGTAGTGACTCCAGTATGAAGCGCATAAAAGAATTCTAAAAGACGATTTAAAGCTGTATTACGAAAGGTAAATAAGTGTTGATGATGGTGATTCCAAGCACTAATGATACCTTTAGGAATAATCATTATAAGATAATAAACTAAAAATACGGACAAATTATCGACGGTGAAATACACGATAAAATCGATAACGGTTAATAATAAAATGATAGCAATAGGCCAACGGTCTTCTTTATATCTAAAAATACGCTTGGGGTTTGCGATGTTTGAATTTGTCTGCATACGATCCCTTCATCATTTGGATAGATAATAGTCAGCAGTAGATGCTCTAAGTCACAAGTTAAGCTGGTCATTATCTTAAACTAATCTTAATTAGCTTATCCTAAGCAGGATGTGATCTTAAATTAAACTACGCCCGAATATTGGATCATATGTCATTGTCTAATACTTAGCTATTGCGCACTGTGGGTAGATGAAAGGTGTAAAATAGTTCTCTAAAAACAGGTTTGAAGCGCTAAAAAAAGACGATACCATCAAAAAACAAAAATAACCCAGAAAACAGTACTATTATTCTCTGGGGGTGCTCTATTCATACCTGTGATTAGTGGGGACCTCTATTAATTGAAACATATCCTTCTATGATTTTTTCTTCTTTAAAAAAAATGTCATT
>JAGLBW010000155.1 GCA_023146545.1 Cocleimonas sp. | reverse complement strand
CCTGAAGCAATTAAAGGCGCGGTTGAAGCTGGAATGGGCGTTTCGATCCTATCAAGTGTTAGTATTACAAAAGAATTAAAATTAGGTTCTTTGATTCCAATTCCTCTTGACCCTCCCTTGACGCGAGAATTTTCTTTTGTTCGTCAGCGCCAAAAATTCCGTGTTAGAGCAATGGAAGAGCTACTAGAGTTCTCGAGGGGTTATTGCAAACGAGTATAATATTCGGATAATGTATCTTCGACCTTTAGTCGATGTACGCTAGCAAAAGCGGGGCTTTAAGTCCCGCCGAGTTAGACCGAAACCGTGTTCCTCTCTTCAGATCCATACTGTAATTTATAATGAATAATAAAAATATTTATAAAGACCTCAAACAGTTAGGTGGGGAAACCAAACTTCCTGACTCACCCGATACTGCTTTGCTTGAAAGCGTTGCTAATCCACAGTTTGACCTCGATTATATGGTGCGTTTCACAGCACCCGAATTTACCTCACTGTGTCCTATCACAGGACAACCTGACTTTGCCTATTTAATGATTGATTATATTCCTGATCAGCACTTGGTCGAGAGCAAATCACTTAAATTATATTTAGGTGCTTACCGTAATCATGGTGCTTTCCATGAAGACTGTACCCTTCAGATTGCCCGTCGATTGATTAAAGAAATTAAGCCGAAATGGCTTCGAATGGGCGGTTATTGGTATCCCCGTGGTGGTATGCCGATTGATGTGTTTTTTGCTTACGGTGATATACCGAATGGGGTTTGGATACCTGATCAGTCTGTTCCTCCTTACCGAGGACGGGGTTGAACCCATTAAGCACCATCAATATTCTTTCACCTAAATAAGCCATTTGATTAAATTCTTATCTAATAATAAGTTTGATCTATGTTATCTTGTAAAATCGATATTTTTATGGCGATTGGGAGTGTATTGAAACAAAAACTCAATATTCTTTCTTTACATTCGAAGCAATGAGACAACGATGGCATGGTGAATAAAATATTGATTTTACAGTCATTTTAATTCTATTTAAAAACCAGTTACTTATGCCTAATATCCAGATTAATCTTAGCGCTTCAGTTAAAAAATTAGACTCGTTATTGTCATCTTATCCAGATACAGTCTCATTTTATATTATTTATTGATTTTATTGTTTCTCATTTGTCATCATACCCCCCCAATCTATCGAGCATCGATTGCTTCATCACCTACTTAACACCCCGTTAAATGAAGCAATTATCATTCTAAAGGAGGAGTTATATGAGCAGAAATAATGCAACAGCCTATTGGCGAGCTAACCTAAAGTTGATGACATTTTGTCTGATAATTTGGTTTGTGGTTTCATTTGTCTTTGGAATCTTATTGGTTGACCAACTCAACATGTTCAAGCTCGGCGGGTATAAACTAGGATTTTGGTTTGCTCAACAAGGTTCTATCTATACTTTTGTTGTCCTGATTTTTTTCTATGCGGGCATGATGAACAGACTAGACCGAAAATACGGTGTCAACGAATAAAGGAGTCTCATTAAAATGGATTTAAAAACATTAACCTATCTTGTCGTCTTTGGCACGTTTGCGATGTACTTCATTATTGCTTGGTTAGCACGAGCAAACTCCACCAGTGAATTTTATGTTGCAGGCGGTAATATCCACCCCGTTCTCAATGGAATGGCTACAGGTGCCGACTGGATGAGTGCCGCCTCCTTTATCTCAATGGCTGGCTTAATCGCTTTCTTAGGATACGGTGGCTCGGTTTTTTTAATGGGTTGGACAGGAGGCTATGTTCTACTCGCAATGTTACTCGCTCCTTACCTACGCAAACATGGAAAATTTACCGTACCTGAATTTATTGGTGATCGATTTTATTCTAAAACTGCACGGGTTGTTGCGGTCGTTTGCCTTATTATTGCCTCCTTAACGTATATTATTGGGCAAATGAAAGGCGTTGGTGTGGCGTTCTCTCGCTTTTTAGAAGTTGACTTTGCACTGGGTCTTGGTATTGGTATGTTTGTCGTTTGGGTTTATGCCGTACTCGGTGGCATGAAAGGCATTACCTACACCCAAATTGCACAATACTGTGTGTTAATCTTTGCTTATACTGTTCCTGCGGTGTTTATTTCATTACAACTGACAGGCAACCCTATTCCTCAAATTGGTTTAGGCAGCAAAATGATTGATGGCAGCGATCTGTACCTTCTCGATAAACTCGACTTGATTGTGACGGACTTAGGCTTTAAAGAATACACGACTGCAAAATTGGGGAGCACCTTGAATATGTTTGCTTATACCATGTCATTAATGATTGGTACGGCGGGTCTTCCTCACGTTATCATGCGTTTCTTTACTGTTCCATCGGTAAAAGATGCTCGATCATCTGCGGGTTGGGCTTTAGTCTTTATTGCATTACTTTACACCGTTGCCCCTGCCGTGGGTGCAATGGCACGCTTAAACCTACATGCCACCATCCAGCCTGCGGGTGGTGATAACCTTGTTTACGAACAACGTCCTGATTGGTTTAAAAACTGGGAAAAAACAGGTTTGTTGAAGTTTGAAGACAAAAATGGTGACGGAAAGATTCAATACGTTGCAGACAAAAGCAACAATGAAATGGTAAAAGTTGACCGTGATATTATGGTTTTAGCTAATCCTGAAATTGCTAAATTACCTAATTGGGTCATCGCATTAGTCGCCGCAGGCGGTTTGGCCGCTGCATTATCAACAGCCGCTGGCTTATTACTCGCCATCTCATCGTCTATTTCTCATGATTTAATGAAAGGCGTGTTGATGCCCAATATTTCGGAGAAAACGGAGTTACTCTCCAGTCGAATTGTCATGACCTTCGCTATTTTAGTCTCAGGCTACCTTGGTTTAAATCCGCCGGGGTTTGCCGCAGGCACGGTAGCCTTAGCCTTTGGTTTAGCTGCTTCCTCAATTTTTCCTGCACTCATGATGGGGATATTTTCTAAGAAAGTCACTTCAACTGCCGCTATTGCAGGCATGTTAGCAGGACTTGGCGTGACTTTACTGTATGTCTTCCAACATCATGGCATTATGTTTATTAAAGGCACCGAGTTTATGATGGGAATGGATAAGCATTGGTTCTTCGGTATTGATACCAAAGCCTTTGGTTCTGTTGGTGCTTTGGTCAACTTTGCGGTTGCTTTCCTCGTCACTAAAATAAGCCGCCCTATTCCTGCAGAAATTGTAGCGCTAGTAGAGAACTTGCGTATTCCTAGTGGAGCAGGTTCTGCCACTCGGCATTAAATTTTAACATCAGTGAATAAGTAAAAAAGGCTTCTTTTTAGAAGCCTTTTTTATGAAAATAATGATTAGGAGAACCGATGAATAAACATACCAAATTAGGCATTATCATTGCCCCTTTTTTAGCCATTGGGGGCTATGTTGCTGCGGATTACTACACGCTAAATCAGCAAGAGAAACAACGTTATCATAAACTTCATCTACAAAGTAATTGTGATTTATCAACAGCAGCTTGTGTGCTTAAAGGTGGAGGGCTTGAGTTAAGCTTATCTGATAATAATGGCATAACTCAGATCGAATCAAACCATCCTTTAACATCTGCCGCGATTGCGATGGTCAATAATAATAAAGAAAAGCCCAATAATTTAAAGGCGGGTAGTAATAAAACCCTTTGGACGATTGCAACAACGGCTTATGCTAAAAAAGGCAATACCCCTTACCGACTACGCATCGCCATTACGGCAAATGATCATATTTTTTTTAGTGAATTCGATACACTCCCGCTTTTTTAACCGCAAAGCAACCGTAGAAAAAAGTAAAAAGATAAGCAAATATCAACAGAAGCTAGAATAGCCATGCTAGGCTATTGGCATTAATCGGAAGAATAAGGCGGTTCAATGCAAACAACAATATACCCTAACGTATTTCCTGAACATTGGGCTTCAGACTGGGGAGAAGATGAATACGGGTTGTGGATGGGATTTAGCATTAAAAACGTACAATATAATTTTCGCTGGATACAACCTGGACATTTTTTAATGGGGTCACCCGAAACAGAATGCGGAAGAGAGATCAATGAAGTACAGCATGATGTCTTAATCAGCAAAGGCTATTGGTTGGCAGAAAATACCGTAACACAAGCCTTATGGAAAGCAGTGATGGGTTATAACCCCAGTGAGTTTAAAGGTGATCGACGACCTGTAGAGCAAGTCAGTTGGGAAGATACACAACTGTTTATCAATAAACTCAATCAAGACAATGAAGCCTTGCAACTCTGTTTACCAACTGAAGCACAATGGGAATTTGCCTGTCGTGCTAATACCGAAAGCCCCTTCTCTTTTGGTCACCAGTTGCAAACGAGTGATGCTAACTTTGATGGCGCTCAACCGTATCAAGAAAACCCCTTGAGTGAATCAAGAAAAGAAGTGGTTAATGTAAAAACATTCCCTGCAAACCCTTGGGGACTGTATGAAATGCACGGCAATGTATCGGAATGGTGTGAAGATTGGTATGGCGATTATTATTTAGATAACAAACTCGATCCAAAAGGAAAAAACCAAGGCTCTAACCGTGTTTTAAGAGGCGGTGCTTGGTTCCAAGGCGGACGTTATCTTCGCGCCGCATCCCGAATAGGAACACCCCCTGATAATCGACTCCTTAATATTGGCTTTCGCTTAGCCCGAAAATCACTCGATGAGAAGACCTTTATTAGTGTTCGCACGGCACGAATGTAAAATGATTAAACATCAACAGGGTTGAATTTATATTATGCCGAATTCAAATTAAGGCGCTATAACCCTTCAACCTTGCAGACCCCTTTACCATCAGTATCTTTGCCCACGTCAGTATAAGCCTGTTGGACATGCGTAAAAGGTGTTGATAATGAAATATTATGCGCAATAGAAGCACTATAAACTAAACGGATCATTTTTTGTCGGGTCGCTATGACATCACGGGCTTCTTTAGTATAGAAATACAATGCCCATTCAACCGCATGATCACCTGTATCATCAATAGCTAACACCATCTTATATTGATTTTCCACCGCAAGGTCTGAATCTTGTCCTGCTTTTATATAAGCCTCCTGAAACATTTTTTCTACTTGAGCAATGTTGCAATCGTAGCCTATTTTAAAGGTTATTTTTTCACGTAACCCTTTTGCTGAAGCAAATTTAGATAAATTATGAATCGTAAAATCGCGCAAGCGTGAGTTCCTAATCATTATACGGTGATTATTGAGCTGGTCTAAAATAACCGTGTGAAATATTTTAGTACGATACACTATCCCAATAATACGAGAAGCACTCTCATCCTTAAATTCGATCACATCACCTTCTGACAGCATATCGCTATTCAAAATAATAATGCCATGAAAAATATCAGGTGCCCAAATAGACGAGGTTAAGGCGAGAAAAACACCAATAAACCCCAATACGCCTCCCGCTTCTAATAACGAATTGAAACCCAAGAAATGAATAATGCCAATCAAGGCAATCATCGCAATAAAAAGACTGCTGAAAATATCCAAAAGTCGGGTTTGATGGGTTGGTGTTTGACGCTCTTTTCCCTCGATGGTTTGCGGCTTTCCGTAGTGACGTAACAACAACGCATGCATCAGTTGCATACAAAGATAGGCTAAATAAATCGTTGCTAAAACCGCAATAATTTTAATCCCAAGGGCTTGGCTATCCTTACTACGATAAAAAAGATAATAACCGTGTACAACAAGAATCAGAAGATTTAACGCCCGAAAGATCATAACCTTGCGTTTAAAGTCCGATATTTTTGCGGAATGACGGTAAGCCCATTGCAAAATATGCTTTGCATAAACTAAAAGGAGCAAGTTAACCCCTAATAAAAGGTAAGCAATGGAGCTTAAATGGGTAAGAATATTTTGAAATAGGTTCATTTATTTAAGACTAACGAAAGACAAGAAATGACACTGATATTTTTATTTTTAATACCAAAAACACGGCTAGGTATTGTTGCAATTTTTGAGGATTGATAGAGCGTCTCATAAGCACATTCAACAACGGTTAAATAACCCACCTCGGGAGGATTCCAAGCTACTGGGAGAACCTCCTGTTTGAGTAATTCTTGCCAAGCCTGTTCAAAGTGTTCTTGTAAGCATAGACCATAATGCGCTGGAAACAGGAATTGTTGCTTTTTTTCAGCACTTAAAAAAGGTGTTTTAGCGATTGCCCACGCTTGTGTTTGGGGTTGCAACCCTAACTTTGACAAACTGCCGACAAAAATGACCCGTGATGAAACAAAAAGGGTAGCCATCGCTTCCCCTTTGAAATCATAAACCGTATCAATAATTAAGTAACGCCGTGTTGATGCCAACAACCACAGATCCAATGATTTTAATTGCGTGGCAGTTAAATAGTAACCTTCTGGAATTAAAGGATTACTTATTAAAAAAACAGCATTTGCTTGCGTTGGTAAATCAAATAACCGCTGTTCCGTGCTTTGATAACATTTAATATCAGCTGTTTCCCCTGCCAGTTGAAAATACACAGGGTATATATCTTCTGGCAAGTAAAGGGGATGATTTTGCTGTGTAAACTGATCAAACAGTGCTTTTAATAAAGCGCGAATACTTAAACCGTGCTGGAGATAGATTGACTCATCAAAAACAAGGGTTTCTGATGGTGTTGTGGTTAAAGCAAGCAGTGCTTTTAGATCATAAGGATTAAGCTGATCTAATGCTAATTCAACCTGAGATAAACGGTTTCGGTACGCTAAAAACTGCTGATAATCCATTAATTAATCTCAATTTCACTATCCAATGTTTCCAATGTAGCATAACAACGCCCATCCGCTAATAAATTCCAGCTACGGCATTCTCCATTACTCAGTTCCCATGAAACCGAAGGTTCAGTATACGCCGCGATCGTCATCACTTTATTCCCTTGGGTTACTTGATAAATGGGGCTATCCCAAGGTAGCGTAAAGAGTAATGCCCACTGCTGGGCTTTAGCATAATCTGTAATTAAACGTAACGATACTTGGTGTTGATAACTCCAGTCATTTGCTTTTGTATCAAAATAAAGGGACTCTGAACTACTCGCAACATACAGTTCTTTAAAACAAATTTGGGTGACATTATGCTCAAAAGCCCAATCAATATAGCGGGTGAGACCAAGCTCACTATCAATTCCCCCTTGTTGTAATACACAAACCCAACGTAGAAAGAAATGAGTAAAGGTTTCCTGTAATTTATAGGCTAGTGTTGCAATTTTTTCGCTATCAATATCGAGTCCCATTAAACGTGCATTGATACTGCGATCATAATGATGACGGGAAATAGAAAGC
Organism: Cocleimonas sp.; assembly: GCA_023146545.1. Lineage (GTDB taxonomy): Bacteria > Pseudomonadota > Gammaproteobacteria > Thiotrichales > Thiotrichaceae > JAGLBW01. The sequence goes on along the minus strand of JAGLBW010000155.1, from coordinate 920 downwards.
TCTGTTAATCCTGCACCAATTAATTGCGCTAAAATTTTAGGCTGTTGCACTAGAAAATAACCATTACTGATCATAACCACTTCATCAAAACGATGTTGACATTCACATAATAGATTTAATAAACGTGGCAACGGCACAAGACCTGGTTCTCCTCCGCCCGTTATGACAGCACGAATCGCCCCCGCGTGTTTTGCTACCTGCAATACACGAATAACCCGTTTATCATTGAGTTTTGATTGCTCTTTCTCCCTAGAAATAGACGATGATGAAAAGCAAAAGGAACAGCGTGCCTGACAACCTCTAGCAATGGGTAAAATAGAAATCGAACGGGGTTTTAGCATTTGATAATTGCTTTGCTCTATACCATTAAGCGCATACGATGCCGCCATTGCCTCTTCAATCCGAGTGGGGATTAGGGCATCATTTTTCACATAAAAAAGGGTATCAACCGTAATCCAATTACGCTCAACATAATAGCCTAAGCCTGTTGATGTAATCGTATTAGCTTGAACGTCCTGTTGATTAATTTCTGTTTCAATCACAATCAGATGATTGTTTTCAAACGCTAATGTGTCTTGAAGCTGTTGTGCTTTTTGTAATCCTATATCGAGTTGATCATAAGGTAAAACAAAAAATACATTAGGATAGGTACTTTTTAAAATCGATGTTTTATTGTAGCGACGACAATATTTATCAAAGCCCAGTAACCAATTGCTTAACACCGTTACATGATAATATTTAGTCATTAAATCTCCCCCAGTAGTTATTTTAAATTATTATTTTTAGTCTCCTTTCGTCGACCCTCTTCAGAGTAAAGAGGTTATAGAAACTATAAGTGATCAAATAATAGACTTTGTTTAAAAAATAACCTAGGAAAAAATACGCCCCAGACGTTTAAAATCCTCTAATACCAAATAGCT
>JAGLBW010000154.1 GCA_023146545.1 Cocleimonas sp. | reverse complement strand
GTGAGAAGAATAGGACGAAAGCGTGCGCCCCCTGCCATTAGAACCGCTTCATGAAGATCAACCCCTTCCCGACGACGACGGTTAATATAGTCAACCAATACCAATGAATCATTAACAACCACACCTGTCAGGGCAAGCAACCCTAATAAGCTACTGATGCTGAGTGACATTCCTAATAAAGCATGCCCTCCTAATGCACCGATGATACTGAAGGGAATAACTGCCATAACAATAAACGGTTGCAGGTAGGAACGAAAAGGAATCGCAAGCAACGCATAGATACTTAACAGGGCAAAACCTAAGCCTGATATTAAGCTTCTAAAAGCATCCGCTTGTTCGCGTTGTTCTCCTTCAGGGGAATACGTCACAGTGGGATAGTGTTCAAGAATACTGGGCATCCATGCGGCTAAGTCTGCCATTAACGTGGTGGCGTTTACCCTTTGTTTATCAATATCCGCGTTAATATTAACAATCCGCTGTCCATCATAACGCTTAATTTTGGTATAGCCCTGACTTAGGGTAATATCCACCGCATCCAAGAGTGGGATCTCCACACCTTTTTGAGTGTGAATGCGTATTTTACTAAGATCATTTAAAGAATGCCGTTCTGCCTCAGGAAGACGTACCATCACCGTTACATTTTCTCGACCCCGTTGAATATCTTGTGCTGTTGAACCAAACACAACATCTCGAAGCTGTTGCCCAATATCCGTTAAGCTTAAGCCTAATAACTCAGCATCAGGTCGAATTCGCATTTGTACTTCATCTTTGCGACCATCAAGGGTATCTGTAATATCAAAAACACCTTGATAACTTGCAAGTTTTTCTTTCACCAAGCTTGAAACCGCTTCTAATGCTTTAAAATCATTGCCTTTCAATTGCAGTGCAACAGGCGAGCCGCCGTGACCAATTTCTGCACGGAAGATCAACCCTTTGACACCTGGAATAGCGCCAATAAGGGTGCGCCATTCTTTAATTAATTGAGCACTGCTTACCGTAAGGGTTCTAAATTCAGGAGGGATCACTTCAAATTGAACCCGTCCAAGATGGGACACTCCTTGAGCAAGCTTCTTTTGACTTCCACCAAGGGTTCCAACACTGACTAAGATATGTTGGATAATGGGTTCGCCTGATGGTTCTACGTACTTTTTTTGCAAGGTTTCTAAAGACGTTCTAATATGATCAATGTGTTGAATCGTGACCGCTTGAGGTGTGCCATCAGGCATTATTAGATTAACCCGTCCAAATTCACTCTGTACCCGTGGAAAAAAGGTAAAATGAAACCGTCCTGTCGTCACCATAAGGAGCGATACCACTAGCAGACAAATAAAGAAGGTTAGTGTGAAATAACGTGTATTGAGTGCAAATTTAAGGACAGGTTGGTAAATTTTTTCAATAAATAATTCTAAAGTAAGCGCAACCCCTTGTTGAAGTTTTGTTAATAACCCCATAAGTCCTGTAACGACCTCTCGCGGGTGAATACGGCTCATATGAGCGGGGAGAATTAATTTAGATTCCAGTAATGAAAACAGTAAAACAGGAATAATCACCTTGGGAATTTGGGCAAAAATTTGCCCTCGCAAACCTGCAATCATTAATAAGGGAACAAAAGCAGCGACAGTTGTTAAGATACCAAACGTTACAGGAACGGATATTTCTTGTGTGCCAAGGATAGCCGCTTCTTCGGGAGGGATCCCCTTTTTCATATGCGCATAAATATTCTCCCCCGTCACAATCGCATCATCAACAACAATGCCCAGCACCACAATAAACGCAAATAAACTAATAAGGTTGAGCGTAACCCCTAGTTCAGGTAAAAAAGACATCGCCCCCATAAAACTAATGGGTATACCCACACTCACCCAGATCGCCACTGCAGGGCGTAAAAAGAGGGCTAATAAAAAGAAAATCAGTACCATCCCTTGAAGGGCGCTATTGGTTAACGTTTGTAAGCGCGCTTTAACAATTTTGGCATTATCTTTCCAATAAGATAAGGTGATATTAGGCGGCAAGGTATTATTTCTTTTTTCAATATAAGCTTTTATTGTTTTGGAAACTTCTAATGCGCTTTGATCCCCAACACGATACACCTCAATAATGCCGCTCTGTTTTCCATCAAATAGGGCATACAGCGGGGTCGATGAAAAATCATCGTTAATGGTTGCTATATCACCCAATCGAACTTGTGTACCATCCGCATTACGAATAATACTGATTTTTTCAAAATCAGAGGCACTATAGGATTGACCTAAGGTACGAATACGAATCTCACCCGCATTCGTTTTTAAGGTTCCCGCAGGAATATCACGGGATGACAGCTTAATCGCTTGTGTAATCGTTGCAAGTGTAATCCCATAACGTTGTAAAACGGTTTCAGATACTTCAATGGAAATTTCATACGGTCTAATCCCTGTAATAGAAGTCTGGGTGATTCCTGCTAACTGTGTCACTTCATCCCGTATTTTAACCGTGATTTCGTGTAACTCGTGTTCGCTCAAATCACCCGAAACCACTAGGCTGATATTTTCTCTGGAAGGTGTTTGGGTACTTACAACAGGTTTATCAACATTTTCAGGAAAAAGGGTAATCGCATCAACACGGCTTTTAATTTCATTCAGTGATTTATCTAAATCAAAGCCCTTTTTTATATCAATGGCTAAACTAGCACGCCCTTCTGCGGCGGTTGAGTTAATATGCTTAATATCAGGTAAATCAGCTAGGCTTTCTTCAATCGGTAAAATAATGCCTTGTTCAACTTCATTCGGTGCTGCACCCGAATAATTCACTGAAATACTGATCACATCCAATTCAAATGTCGGAAAAACCTCTAAGGGAATACGGAAAAATAAGGAATAAATCCCCGCAGAGAGTGTCGCTACCATTAATAAATTAGCGGCGACATGATTGCGAACAAACCATGCGATCATTGAATGCACGATTACTTCTCCTTTTTGGGATCTTTAGACACTGAAATAGGTGCTAGTGGTTTATAAACCCGTACCGCTGTTCCTGTTGTTGCTCTTGCCATTGGTGTGGTAATAATTTGAGGGTTTTTAGGCAATGCCTTTGTAGAAATAATCACCTGATCACCCTCAGTATGAAGTATTTTTACGGCTTCAACTTGTATCTTACCTTGATTAAATAACAGCACTTCCTTTTGCTGGCGTACTGAACGATTAGATAGAATAAAAATATTTTTTAAGGTTTTTGTTTTGATTTTAGCTTGTAAAAACTGTCCAATTTTTACAATTGACCCGCCTTTTTTAGGTTTCTTAAAGGGATCGTTAATCCGTGCAATAACAGCAATCTGTCGTGTGCGTTCATCCATCGCAGGACTACTGCGTACAATCTCTCCCGTCCATTGACTGCTTTTTTTTGATGACGCTTGTTTTGATGTGCTTGTATAAAAAGAAACGCTAACTTTTTTACGACGAAGCGTACTTCGCGCATCACGGTAATTTTCAGGCAAATCCAGTGCATTAAATTGCGACAAACTCAAGGGAAGGCGAACCTCAACATAGCGCGTAGAATACACATTGCCTAATTTTGCCGCAGGTGAAATGTATTGTCCAATGCCTACATTAAGCGATAACACCCGTCCTGAATAAGGGGCAATGATATTAATCTTAGCAAGGTCTTCCTTTGCTTGCATTAAACGAATTTTAGCCGCATGTACTACCGAAGCAGCACTGGATATTTTTATTTTCAATGCGGCTAATTCACTTTCTTGACGGCTTTTGCTGTACAGTTTCCATTGATTGCTGGAAAGAGCAGCTTGGTTTTTAGTGTCTTGTAAGGCTAGTTGTTTTTGTTTAATTTCAGCTAACGCAAGGGTAATGGCATTGCGATAATTTTTACCCTCCAACCGTGCTAAAACCTGACCCTTTTTAAAATATTCACCCTCTTGAAAATCAGGGGAAAGATAAGCAATTTTACCTGAAACTTCACTCACAATACTCGTCTTCGCGTGTGCTTCCACTGT
>JAGLBW010000153.1 GCA_023146545.1 Cocleimonas sp. | reverse complement strand
TTCTTCGGCACGGCTTTTGTTTGGGTTAAATGCATCGCCGTTAATACCGTCCCTGCAATTAATAAAATAGTAAAAATAAATTGTTTCATTCTGTCTTAACCCGTCAAAAAAATAAACCAAAGACGCTCACTCCTTGAGCAATATCAATCACAAAAGAAAAGACCTCAGATAGGGAACATATTATAGACAACATCCTCTCAATCACGAAACTCAAGCCTTATGCTCATTGAAAGACAACATAAGCTTTCCAAAAAAAAGCGCGACTTAAAAAATAAGCCACGCCTTCTTCACTTGATTAATGATGATACAAACAGGTTTATATCATCGTAAGCAGTCGTTTACTCATCATCATCCAAGCCATTTAACTCCAGCCACATCACATTGATAATACCTAATGCGCTGGCGAGTAATACACCTAATAACCATGCGAAATACCACATAATTTATCTCCTAGTAAAGTGAGTGATCGTTCTTTCTGATCGATTCAATGGTTTGAGGTCCCCACATTTTGTTATAGCACCATGTGGTGTACATCAAAATCAGTGGAACAAACACAACGGCGGAATAGAACGATACCGAAAGGGTTAACTCTGAACCGACCGAGTCCCAAACGGTGAAACTATGATTTGGGTTAGCTGACGATGGCATAATAAAGGGGAATAATGAAAAGCCACCGGTAAGAATGATACCGATCACACTCATAGCGGAGTTCAAAAAGGCTAGCCCTGCTTTACCTGCTCTGGCTAATAATAAAGCACCAAAAGCCCCTAAAAAGCCCATAACAGGTGCAACCATCATCCAAGGATACGTTGTATAGTTATCCAACCATGCGCCTGTTACCACTTCAACGGTTTTTAATGTAGGATTAGCAACGCCCCCAGGTTCTAAACCGCCTGTAACTCGCATGCCATCAACACCAAAGGCAATCCAAAGTCCTTCTAAAGCAAATAATACCATCACAATGGCAGGTGCTATGGTAGCAATCTGTTGTGAACGGCTATAGACCTTTAAATTGGAACGCACCATTAAATAGGTCGCACCGTGCATTAAAAACATCGCAATAGCTAATAAACCAGAAATCACGGCAAAAGGATGCAACAGTGACAAGAAGTTGCCATCCCATGATGAACGAAGATAATCATCAAACTGAAAAGGTAAACCTAAAAACAGGTTACCCATTGCCACCCCTAAAATTAAGGTAGGGACAACACCTGACACCACTAACACCCAATCCCATGTATTACGCCATTTTTTCTGCGGTAACTTAGAGCGATAATCAAAGGCAGGTGGGCGGGCAATTAAAGCAAACAGCAAAATCATCATGGCTAAATACATGCCTGAAAAGGCCGTCGCATAGACATTCGGCCATGCTGCAAAAATAGCACCCGCCGCTAAAACTAGCCAGACTTGGTTGCCGTCCCAATGGGGAGCCACCGCATTAATCGCGACACGGCGTTCTTCATCGGTTTTACCGACTAAACGCAGAATCATTGCCACCCCTAAATCAAAACCTACGGTGACCGCAAAGCCTATCCAAAGCACACCTATCAAGGCCCACCAGATAAACTTTAACATTGCATAATCTAAAAATTCCATCGGTTGATCCTCCTATATAAGATCGCTACGTTTATCGGATTTTGCCGACAATAAATCACCATGACCTGTCTTACCACCTTGTTCAAAATGATAACGTCCCGTGTGTAACGAGCTAGGGCCTAAACGTGCAAATTTCAGCATTAAGTAGACTTCAATCACCAGCAACACCGTATACAGTGCAATAAAGGCCAGTAGACTAAAGAGAACATCGTTATAGGTTAAATTAGATGAGGCTAAAGCCGTCGGCAAAATTTCTCCTACTGCCCAAGGTTGACGACCAAATTCAGCGACAAACCACCCTGACTCAATCGCAATCCAAGGCAACGGTAGACCAATAAAGCAGACCCACAATAACCATCGCTTTTTAAAGGAAGTTCGTTTTGCCGTGAAGTAAAATGCCATTAGGAAGATAAATAACATCGCAACCCCAGCACCGACCATGATACGGAAGGCATAGAATAAAGGGGCAACTTGCGGGATACTGTTTTTCGCAGCGTATTTAATTTGCTCTTCGGTCGCATCAATAACATTGGGCGCATATTGTTTTAACAATAAGGCATAGCCAAAATCACCCCGACGCTTATTAAACTCCTCCACATCTTCAGGCGTTGCTTCTTTTTTGCGAATCTTTTCGAAGTATTTATACGCAACCATACCGTTACGAATACGTACTTCATGCTCTGCAATAATATCTTTAAGCCCTTTGACTTCCTCGGTTAAGGAGCGTGTCGCAATAATACCTAACGCATAGGGAATTTTAATCGCTGCATGGTTTTCTTGAGCTTCTTGATCAGGAATCGCAAAGACTGTGAAAGCAGCGGGCGCTTTTTCGGTATGCCATTCCGCTTCAATCGCCGCAAGCTTATACTTCTGCAATTCACCTGCTTCATAACCACTTTCATCACCGAGTAAAATAACGGAGAAAATGGAAGCTGTTCCAAATCCTGCCGCAACGGCAAAGGAACGCTTTGCAAACCCTATATCACGCCCTTTAAGTAAATACCATGCACTAATGCTGAGGACAAACATCGAGCCTGCAACATAACCACCCGCTACTGTATGGATGAATTTAACTTGAGCGACAGGATTAAAGAGTATTTCGCTAAAGCTGGTTAACTCCATCCGCATGGTTTCAATGTTTAATTGCGCCCCCACAGGGTTCTGCATCCAACCATTCGCAATCAAAATCCAAAGTGCGGAAAGGTTAGTACCAATCGCCATTAACCACGTTACCACTAAATGCTCAACCTTTGAAAGACGTTGCCAACCAAAGAAGAACATGCCCACAAAGGTCGATTCAAGGAAAAAGGCCATTAACCCTTCAATCGCTAAAGGCGCACCAAAAATATCACCCACATAATGCGAGTAATAAGCCCAGTTAGTACCAAAGGAAAACTCCATCGTCAGTCCTGTGGCAACGCCTAAGGCAAAGTTAATGCCAAACAGCTTTCCCCAAAACTTCACCATATCCTTGTAAACCTGTTTGCCCGTCATGACATAAACAGATTCCATAATCGCAAGGATAAAGGTTAATCCAATGGTCAGTGGAACAAATAAGAAATGATATAAGGCGACAGTTGCAAACTGTATCCGTGATATATCGACGACATCTTCAGCAGGTATCATAAGTCCTCCTAGTTCTTCATAATAAAATGAGCCAAGCCCAAGTAAAGACAGGAGCAGGTCACTCATGTCTTTATTAAGAACCCTAAACACTACAAAGCGGTTTGATGGAGAAAATACAACCCAATAACAACAGAAACTGATTGTCAGAATATTTTAATTAAAGATATCGGTAAAACGTCATGACCCTATTCACTAACCCACCTATCACAGTTGAGCAATAACCAACCAGTGAATATTTTTCAGACTCCCCTGCTCTTTACATCGCTTTATTCATTAATAATCTTTCCATCCACATACAAATTTGTATTTAGAGCACCTTGATTTATATCATGAAATTTGTTTGAGTCACATTGATATTTATCAAAAATTAAACAAGATGAACGGAAAGTGAACGATTTGAAGGGATAAGACAATAAAATCGGCGTTATCCATTTATTTTATAGAATGTAAAACTGAAAATTAACCCCACAAGGCAAAAGGACTCTCTCACATCCTAATATTAATACCCTTTGTAAGTTTTAAAACAGTATAAAAGAAGAAAATAGACTAGCGTTACAAACCCCTATCAATAAAGTAAAGGATACCTGCTATGTCGGATTACATCTTCAAGCAACTGAATAAAATAGAGGGTCTTTCGGCTGTTTCGATTCTTAGTGAGATGGGGGAGGTGATTCTTTCTAGTATTAAAGTACCACAAACCAACGAATTTTTAGGTTTTTTATTAGGCATCGGAAACATGCTATCGGATGATACTAACTTAGGTAAAATGCATCACATACTGCTGAAGTCACCCAGAGATGAAACTATTTTGCTCCATTTTAGTGAGCAATATTACATTGCCGCACTGTTGTCCTGTCCAAAATCATCTCCTATCATCAGCAAAAAAATAGAAACCATTTTAAAGCATTCAACGTTAAGTTATGCCTAATAAAAAATCAGCCACCTCCACTCAAAACTAATATTTTAGTTTGTGAAACAAAATATTAGAAAAGCATCTTATCGGCATAGCAAAAGCGCTTCATTGCTGATTCATTGCAATAGTTTCTGCCATCTGAATCGCCGCCTTTAAACTGCTCGTTTCTGCCTTTCCTGTTCCGGCTAAATCTAATGCCGTGCCATGATCAACCGAAGTACGAATAATGGGCAATCCCAAGGTAATATTTACCGCATGACCAAAACCTGCATATTTTAGTACGGGTAAACCTTGATCATGAAACATCGCTAATACAGCATCTGCGCCCTCTAAGTGACGGGGGGTAAATAAGGTGTCAGCAGGTAATGGACCTGTAATGTTCATCCCTTTTGCCTTTAGTTTTTTTAGCGTGGGTTCTATGGTATTAATTTCTTCCCAACCTAAATGCCCCCCTTCTCCTGCATGCGGGTTTAAACCACAGACTAAAATATGAGGGTTATTAATTGCAAATTTATGACGCAAATCATGATCTATAATTTGTAAGACCTCGGTGAGTGATTGCTCAGTAATGGCTTCACTTACTTTTGATAAGGGAAGATGGGTTGTGGCTAGGGCAACCCTTAATTTATCCGCAGCTAACATCATCACGGGTAATTTAGCCTTGGTTTTTTCAGCAAAAAACTCGGTATGCCCTGTAAAAGGAATCCCTGCATCATTAATAATACCTTTATGTAACGGCGCAGTGACAATGGCATCAAACTCACCTGCTAAACACCCTTGAGCCGCCCGCGCTAGGGTTTCTAAAACATACGGAGCATTGGCAACATTTAACACGCCTGCAACAACGGTTTCGGGACAGGTTACCGAAAGCAGTAACATTTCATGCGGTGGAGTGAGCTGAATCGAATCCCCTTTTTTATAATCTCGTAGTGTTAAGGGCATCCCCAATGTTTCGGCACGTTGCGTCATCATTTCTGCATCAGCAATCACTACAAAGGCAACGTTTTGTACCTGTTGTACCAATTGAATTAATAAATCAGCCCCGATACCTGCGGGTTCGCCTACAGTGATCGCTAATCGTAATGATTTCATTGTCAACTCCTTTGCTTACGCTTGTTCTAAACGCAAATATTCTAAATAACCTTGAATAAAGACTGCATTTTCTGCTGCTTGGATAGTATCAACACCCTCATTATCTAAGCGCTTCACTAAGCTTGCACTGTCTTGAATCACTTTCTTAATCTGTTGTTGATCAAATAATTGCACCGTTAAGGCTAAATCATCCTTTGAAGCACTTAATAACACAGGTACAAGCTCATCCTCTTTAATCGGTGAGCTAGGATCAAGCAAATCAGCCACAAGCGAGGAGGCTAATAACGCAAAATGAGCGCGACGTGCTTCATCCTCTTGACCTAATTCTTGGTGCGCATGCGCATCATCACCTGCACCTTTGCGTACCGATGCCATAATTACGGCCAATAATTTTATAATCGCTTCACGTATTTTAGCTTGATCATCACCGACGGCGCTGGCTTGTTCATACAGTTTATCAAGGCGATCTTTAATCGCTAAAATCACATCACTTTCTTCATTACCTTTCAAAGCAACGGTTTCTTCCAAGGTTTGTTGAAAGGCTTGCATAAACTGCACAATGATTTCATGATCTTGACGTTGGGCGGCTTCTAAGGTGTCATCGTTTAACACCGAAGGCACAGCAAACAAGGCATTGGCTTGTTTACGGTAAAGGTGGCGCTCAAATGAACCGGGGTGATCACTGGGTTTGAAAATCATGATATTCATCTGCTAAAAAAAGGGCTTATCATGCTAACATACGCGCTAATTTTCTAAAACAGCCCATACACAGACCGCTATGAATATACAAACCGCTATCCAAAAAGTGATTGATAAGAAAAACTTAAGTCATACTGAAATGAGCGATGTGATGCGCTTAATCATGACGGGTGAAGCAACCCCTGCACAAATTGGTGGTTTTTTAATTGGTTTACGTATGAAAGGTGAAACGGTTGATGAAATCAGTGCCGCCGCAGGGGTAATGCGTGCTTTGGCGACACCCGTGAATATTGAAGCCGACCATATTGTTGATATTGTCGGAACAGGTGGTGATGGCAGTAGCACTTTTAATATCTCTACCACCTGTTGCTTTATTGTCGCGGCGGCGGGTGGACATGTAGCTAAACACGGTAATCGTTCCATTTCGAGCAAATCAGGTGCAGCCGATGTATTGGAAGCCGCAGGTGTTGATTTAAGTGTTTCTCCCGAAACCGTGAAAGCCTGTGTTGAAGAGATTGGCGTAGGCTTTATGTTTGCGGTCATGCACCACAGTGCGATGAAACATGCCATTATGCCGCGCAAAGAAATGGGCGTGCGGACGGTGTTTAATCTACTGGGGCCGTTAACTAACCCTGCGGGTGCACCTAATTTATTGCTGGGTGTTTATGCACGGGAATGGGTCAGACCCTTAGCTGAAGCACTCAAACAACTGGGCAACCATCATGTTATGGTCGTACACGCTGACGATGGTTTAGATGAAATCAGTATTGCAGCCCCTACCTTTGTTGCCGAATTAAAAGACGGTAATATCAGCGAATATACCCTTAGCCCCGAAGATTTTGGTCTCACCACCCAACCGCTTGATAGCCTCCGTGTCGCCGATGCTAATGAAAGTTTAGCACTGTTAAACAGTGTGCTGGAGAATAAAGCCAGCACGGCACGCGATATTGTGGCATTAAATGCAGGCGCTGCACTCTACGTTGCAGGGTTGGTCGATTCACATCAGGCTGGGGTAGAAAAAGCACTAGCGGTTATTGCTTCGGGCGAAGCCAGCAAAAAATTACAGGCTTTAGTTAAAAAAACAACGGCTTAAACTTAAACAAAAAAAAGAACAATAAATATGAGTAACCCACCCGATATTCTAAAAAAAATCGTTAAACGCAAACAAGAAGAAATTGCACAACGAGAACAGATTACCCCCCTTGATCAACTAAAAGAAGACAGCCTTTTAGCATCTCCTGTACGTCCTTTTGTAGGATCAATGCAAGCCAAGCTATCCAATAATCAACCTGCGGTGATTGCAGAAATCAAAAAGGCATCCCCCAGTAAAGGGGTTATAAGAGAACATTTTATCCCTGCAGAAATTGCGCGTCATTATGAAAAAGCAGGCGCAAGTTGCCTCTCAGTATTAACCGATAAAGATTTTTTTCAGGGTTCGGAAGCTTATTTACAAGCGGCGCGTAAGGCGTGTAACTTACCCGTTATCCGTAAAGACTTTATATTGACCCCCTATCAAGTCTATGAAGCACGTGCTATTGGTGCGGATTGTATTTTATTAATTGTCTCTATTTTAGAGGATAAAGACTTGCGCAGTTTGTATCATTTAGCCTGTGAATTAGGTATGGATGTCTTAATTGAAGTGCATGATAAAGCTGAATTGCAACGTGCTTTACCCTTGGATGCTACCCTAGTTGGTATTAATAACCGTAACCTGCGTACTTTTGAAACAAGTTTAGACACCACACTTGATTTACTCGCCTTGATTCCAGAAGACCGAATCGTCGTCACCGAAAGCGGAATCCATACCGTCGCGGATGTACAAGCCCTCCGAGCGCATCAAGTGAATGCCTTTTTAGTCGGAGAAGCGTTTATGCGGGCTGAAAACCCAGCAACCGCACTCCATCAACTGTTTTTTAGTTAGAGCTATTTTATGTTACGTATCGGTCAATACAATGTTTTACGCATTATCAAACGTCTCCCCCAAGGACTTTATTTAGACGGCGGTAAACAAGGCGAAATCTTATTACCAAAACGCTATATCACAGACGAACATGAAGTCGATAAAGCAATTAACGTCTTTATCTATCTCGACTCAGAAGATCGTTTAGTCGCAACGACCGAAACGCCTTACGCTGTTGTTGATGAATGTGCTTATCTAAAAGTCATATCAACCAATAAAGTCGGCGCTTTTATGGATTGGGGCTTACAAAAAGATTTACTGATCCCTCATCAAGAACAAAAACACCCGTTTCGGCTCGGTGAATCGCATGTCGTTTATCTTTATTTAGATGATAGAGCGCAACGTATTGCGGGCACAGAGTATTTAGACAGCTATTTAGATGAAATCTCCGTGTACTATAAGGAAAGCCAAGCCGTTGATTTATTAATCTGTAGTGAAACAGAGCTCGCCTATAAAGCGGTGATTAATCAAAGTCATTTAGGCTTGCTATACCGCAACGAAGTCTTTCAACCCCTCGTTATCGGTCAAAAAATCAAAGGGTATGTCAAAAAAATACGCCCCGATAAAAAAATAGACCTGTGCCTACAACTGACAGGGGAAACTAAAAAAGACGACGCCATAAGCACCCTAAAACAAGCCATTATTATGCACCTAAGCGCGAACAAAGGTAGCTCCACACTCTCTGATCGCAGTAGTCCAGAAAGCATTTATGCCACTTTTCATGTCAGCAAAAAAGTCTATAAACGTGCTTTAAGTAGTTTGTATAAAGAACGTAAAATAGAAATCAAAAAAGATGCTATTTATTTAGTATAAGGAAAAAACAACCGTTTAAAAGAAATAAGGATGAGTTGTGATCCTCAGTTTAATGCTAATGAAAGATGGTATTTGATATTATTATCCTTTTCATAATGAATGAAAATATAATTTGTTTTTTTATTCATATCAGCACTAAATTTAAGTCATTAATTTTATTAAATAAATAAAATATTTACACCAAATTATGCTGATACTATTGGCACCCCTACAGAGCAACATAACATGACACATACCTTCCAACCACTTGCAACAATAACGGCATAATGTGACATTGTTTTCTGTCACTTACTAACCGTTATTAACAAAAAAAAGCTATGAAACAATATCTTGATCTAATGCGCCATGTGAATAATTATGGCACAGTAAAAACAGACCGAACAGGAACAGGAACAAAATCTGTCTTTGGTTATCAATCTCGCTATGATTTAAACAAAGGGTTTCCCTTAATTACCACTAAGAAACTGCATTTGCGCTCAATTATTCATGAGCTATTGTGGTTTTTAAAAGGGGATACCAATATCCAATACCTTACAGAAAAAAAAGTGAGGATTTGGGATGAATGGGCCGATGAAAAAGGTAATTTAGGCCCTGTTTATGGTGCGCAATGGCGAACGTGGCCAACACCGCAGGGTGAGCATATTGATCAAATTAGCCAAGTCATTGAGCAAATAAAAACCACACCTGATTCACGTCGTTTAATGGTCAGTGCATGGAATGTAGCAGAGATCGACAAAATGGCGTTACCCCCTTGTCATGCTTTGTTTCAGTTTTATGTGGCGGATGGCAAACTCTCTTGCCAACTGTATCAACGTAGTGCGGATATTTTTTTAGGCGTTCCGTTTAATATTGCTTCCTATGCTTTATTAACAATGATGGTCGCTCAAGTGTGTGAGCTACAGGTTGGCGATTTTATCCACACACTGGGGGATGCCCATTTGTATTCCAATCATCTGGATCAGACGACAGTACAACTCAGTCGAACCCCTTATTCATTACCGTCTATGAAAATAAACCCAAACATTCACTCAATTTTTGATTTTAGTATTGATGATTTTGAATTGCTTAACTACAAATCTCACCCACATATTAAGGGCTTAGTTGCAATCTAACCCCTCCTCCTTTCCCCCTGATGATCAATAGTAAAATATTTTTTATTTTCATCTGGTTATTAAATATTATTTGAGCTATGTTTAGAGCCGTTGGAATGATCAAAGGTCATTAGCAAAGTAAAAAACTGACTCATTTCTCATTCAATCCTAATTTTTAGATCAATAACCCCCACATCAATACCAATACAGAGGTAACTCAAATGGAATCTGGTTCTCTCCTTTGGTTTGGTGGCATTTTTGCCATCATTCTTATACTTTCCGTTGCTTTTTTCTTAGCATTTTTTCAACGTGCGACTAAAGAAATCGCTATCATTCGTACTGGATTAGGTGGCGAAAAAATCATTATGGATAATGGTGGATTCGTTGTTCCTGTCCTACACGATGCCCTGATTATTAACCTCAATATTATCAAGTTGACGGTTGTTCGTGAAAAAGGGGAAGCCTTTATCACTAAAAATAAATTGCGGGTTGATATTACTGCTGAATTCTCAATGCGTGTTATTCCAGAACCCAATTCCATTTCATTAGCAGGACAAACCTTAGGTAAAAAAACTCTGGATTTAGAAGCACTACAGGAACAACTCGAAGGGTCTTGTGTAGAAGCCTTGCGTGAAGCGACCGCCAAAATGGATATTCTAGCGCTTCATGATGACAATGATCAGATCAATGATATTGTCGATGAAGCCCTTAAAGTTGACCTTAGACGTTTAGGTTTACAGCTCGAATCGGTTGCGATTGCTCAATTACATCAAACTGATCTTGAATTTTTTGATCGGAGTAACTCCTTAGATGTCGAAGGCATTACTTACATTGAAACCAAAATTGCTGAAAATGAAAAAGAGCAAAATCGAGTCAAAAATGAGAAAGACGTTGCCGTTAAAGCCAGTGATGTCGAAGCCAGAAAACATCAGCTCAAACTGGATGAAGATAAAGTCTTTGCCGAACAAGCTCAAGAACTTGCTATTATCAAATCAGAGCTAGAGACGGAACGTAAAAAGGAAGAGGCTAAAAAGGAAGAACGTATTGCGGTTGCTGCCGCTCAAAAAGATATGGCCGAAGCATGGATCTCAACCTATGAAATGCAAGCGTTAGAAATTGCTAAAAAGGAAGAAATTGTTACTGCAAAAGATGTCACTATGGCAGAGCGTAACAAAGAAGTTGAAATTATCAGCGCCTCTCGTGAAGCCGAAAGAACACAAATTTTTGCAGAAGCACAAGCCACCGCCGATAAGCTCAGCGCCGAAGCCGCAGGGGTGCGTTATCAAATTGATGCGGATGGCAAAGCGGCCATTAACAAAGCCGCTAACCTACTGTCTGATGAACAAATTTCAATGCAAGTAAAAGAGAAAATTGTTCAACAACTGCCTGATATTATCAAGGAAAGTGTGCGTCCTATTGAAAACATTGATGGCATCAAAATTATGCAAATTGATGGCATGTCAAACCTCACCGGCGGCGCAGGCGGTGGTAGCAATAATGGTGGTGGAGGAAACAATGGTGGTGGCAGTTTAGCCGATCAAGTGGTAGATAGTGCGCTACGTTATAAAGCACAAGCGCCAATGGTTGAAAACTTATTGAAAGAAGTTGGCTTATCAGGAGGCAATATTAAAGAACTCACTGCGAACCTGCAAAAAGATATGGGTTTCCCTGATGCTGATTTTAAAAAGCCAGAGGCTAGTGGCGAGCTAGGAGAAGAAGTTAAAATCGATCAACAGAAATTACCCAACACTCCAGCGGTTACGGATAAAAGCGATGATAAAAGACCCTAAATTGAGGTAAAGATTATTCCTTTTTAATCAAGCGAGGCTAACCCCTCGCTTTTTTTATGCCAAAAGGAACCGTGTCATTACACCCTCATTCCCTCTATAATCTCCCTTTTTTTGCTCTGGATTTACGTTCCAGACTGCAACAGGTTAATAAAATGTCTGATCAATCAAGCCTCATCGTTGTCTGCGCCCTCTATAAGTTTGTTACGTTAGCGCATTATCGTTCCCTTCAACAGCCCTTGTTATCATTGATGAAATCGGTTGAAGTACGAGGCACATTGATTCTAGCGCATGAAGGTATTAACGGTACAATCGCAGGAACACGCGAAGCAATTGATCAGGTGTTACATTGGTTACAGAACGAACCCTGTTTAAACAACCTTGATTATAAAGAATCCTATACCGAGACCCCACCGTTTAACCGTACTAAAGTAAAACTTAAAAAAGAAATTGTCACGATGCGCATTGAAGGCATCGACCCATTAAGTAGTGTCGGCACGTACTGCAACGCTCAAGAATGGAACGATTTATTGGCTGATCCAGAAGTATTATTAGTGGATACCCGTAATCATTACGAATATCAAGTAGGGACATTTAAAAATGCGATTAACCCTAAAACGGCTTCATTCAGTGAATTTCCTCAATACATCAAAGATAATTTTGATAAAGAAAAGCATAAGAAAATTGCCATGTTCTGCACAGGCGGAATTCGCTGTGAAAAATCAACAGCTTACATGAAAGAGCTGGGTTTTGATGCCGTTTACCATTTAAAAGGTGGCATTCTAAAATATTTAGAAGCGATGCCTGTTAAGCATTCGTTATGGGAGGGTGAATGTTTTGTCTTTGATGAACGTATTACCGTTGATCATCAACTAAAAAAAGGGCATTACGACCAATGCCATGCTTGTCGAATGCCCATTACCGCAGAGGAAAAGCAAAGCACCCATTATCAAAAAGGAGTGAGCTGCCCTCACTGTTTTGATCAACACACCGCAACACAAAAAGCCCGTTTTGCAGAACGCGAAAAACAAATAGAACTGGCAAAACAACGCGGTGAAATACATATTGGAGCGGATGTTAAACCCCATATGCTCAAAAATCGTGCGGCTAAATTAGAGTATAAAAAGGCACAACGTCAAACAGGGACTAATAAATTGGGTACGCCTGCCTTAAAATAAGACCTTGCTAGTCACTAAAATATCTTTTCTATTATGTTAAAAAATATCCGTATCGTAATGGTACGTACCTTTCATGCTGGCAATATTGGTTCAGCTGCTCGTTCGATGAAAACAATGGGCTTAAGCCAACTTTATCTGGTGTCACCCCGTGACTTTCCATCCGAGGAGGCTTTAAAAATGGCGGCGGGGGCGAAGGATGCTGTTGAACAGGCTATTGTGGTTGATAATCTTTACGAGGCAGTGAAGGATTGTGCTCTAGTGATTGCGAGTACGGCAAGAGTGCGTGGCAATGATCTGCCTGAACTCGGTACTGAAAGTATGGCAAAGGCACTCAATATTGCGGCTCAAAGAGCACCTGTTGCCTTAGTCTTTGGCCCTGAACGAATGGGTTTGCATAATAGTGATTTAGTGTTAGCGAAATACCGTGTCACTATTCCAACTAACCCTGAGTATAGCTCACTGAATATTGCGGCGGCGGTTCAGACCTTAAGTTATGAAATTTATAAACAGTTTACCCACCTGAAACATCACTCCGCACCGCATGATGTCTTTTCAAAAACATTACCAACGGCGGAGGAGTTTGAGCAATTTTATACTCAGTTAGAGGAGACGCTACACGATACGGGCTTTATTATTAAAAATCACCCTGGGAAAGTGATGCAACGCTTTCGTAATTTATTTTCACGAGCTGAATTGGATACACAGGAAATGAATATTTTACGGGGTGCTTTGGCTTCAGTACAACGACTTAAAAAGAATGATGAGTGTTGATGTTATAGTTAACTCAGTCGTTGCATAGCGTTATACCGATAAGGCGTTAATATCAATCCCATGATGCCATAAGTGTTGCATGGTATTGTGATGTTGCTTGAGGTGACTGCTATTATAAAAGCATAATGTAGCAGGATGAGTTGAGGCATTCAATAGCTTATATTGCTCTAAAATACGTTGTAATTGTCGAGCAACGGGCTTCCCTGTTTCAATTATTTTCACTTCTTCTCCGACAATTTGTCGAATCGTATCTTGTAAAAAAAGATAATGTGTACACCCTAGAATAAGGGTATCGACCTGTTGTTGTAATAATGGCTGAGTGTATTGTTTAATCAGTTGCTTGGTATCGTAACGATCTAAATGATTAGCTTCGACTTTTTCCACAAGCCCTGGGCAAGCTTGGGCAAGAACTTTAGTCTGTGCAGCATGTTTAAGGGTTAAACAATGGAGTCGCTTGCTTTCGATGGTGCGTTGAGTTGCTAAAACACCAATGACCCCTGTTTTACTCACGTTTACAGCAGGTTTAATCGCGGGTTCTAAACCAACGATGGGGATATTAAATCGGTCGCGAAGTGCATCTACAGCATCTGCTGTCGCGGTATTACAGGCAACAACCAACACTTTAATTTGCTGTTCCAGTAGAAAATCAGCAATCTGATTAGCACGTTGTCGAACGTAGTCTGCACTTTGATCACCATAAGGTGCATATTTTGAATCAGCAATATAGATAAGGTCTTCAAAGGGGAGTAAATGGTGGATCTCTCTTAGGACAGAAAGTCCCCCCATTCCTGAATCAAAGACACCGATAGGTTGGTGATTCACCACGCTATCGGTTAACGGCTTATTCAATAACTTAACGACCACGCAAGAAGCCGATTAAGGCATTATACTTTGGTGATGATTTCTGTTCGACATTATCGAGCATACCAAAATAGCTATGGTTATTAATGGTTGCAATACCATTAAAGTGCATTAACAAGCCCCCGCCTTCACGTCGCCATGTTCTTAGGTATTTACTGTACGCTTGTGACATTTTATGGTTCTGATTGGCTTTAGAGAAAAACTCAAAGATACGCTCATCATGAATCACATGTGGGCGGTCAACCCGTAGTAAATGCTGTCCGCCTTCATAGGCTAATAATTTCAAACCGTGTTTTTTAGCTAAAGCAACATTCGGTTTAATTCTGACTTGAATTAAACGTTCCATTGCCCCTCCAGGGTATTCATCTTTAACTAACCCACCGTGCAGTATCTCTTTGAATAAGCTGGACATCCCTGCTCCTCCTTGACGTGACCAACGACGGACTAAATTACGGTTTTCGATCCGTGCAATATAGTCACCGAAATAAGGACCAACAGCATAGGCATCAACAAATTTGGAGCACGGCCCGCCACCCACTAAAGGACAACTTAAGGCTTCTTCCCCCATTGTTGGTCCACCAGCATAGGACGATAAAACACAGATGACATCATTACGACGACCACCAAAGACACCCTTCCAAATGCGGCAAATATCTTTGGTACGTTTGCCCAAGTAGTTTAATGCTAAACGCATTTTACGCGAACCAGGATTCAGTTCCGCATAAGCACTTGGCCACATTCGCAACCCTTGACGCGATGCATAATTGGTTGCAGGGTACATCATATTCCAGACTTCATTAGAATATTCCACATAGACTTTTTGTCCACGCTTTAGACGGTTTTTAACGGTACGGGCAAAGTTGTTAATAAAGCTATCGGTCGCTTTATGTGGCATTGAAAACCAAGGGGCGGCGTTTGTGGTATTCGCTAAATCAACCATGACTTCTACTGGCATACCTGCATTATTATTATAATGGGCATGGTCAGGTCGAGTCCGTTCGTTCCAATTGGCTAATTGTGTATCTTTAGTATTTTGCCACGGCATAAAACGTAACGCATTAAAGGGACGAATTAAGCGAAGATAATCAGGGTTAAATTGTTGTGTTTTATAAATCCTTTCATATCGTTTTGGAATAACTTTGATATTACGAATATAGCGACGTGGATCGACCGTACCTAAATGAATCCGTAAATTACGACGGGTTGAATGTAAGGTAAAATCAATACGTCCAGGGACTTGTTTTTTAATGGTGAGATCACCATGAACAGTAATATCCCCTGATCCAACATAAGTAATAAAATAATCACCTAATGGAAAGGTACTGGGCATATCCCAAATACTATTAACCGTTGTAAAAATAGCACGGTTGTTGCGGGTTGGCAGGCTTCTTACCCAACCGTTACGATCCAGATCAACCAAGTGTGATTCATTAGTATTAAAGGCTGTTTTCTTCGTACAGCCTGGATCAATTGGGACATTCGCCTTCCAATTAAATTCGCAAGAGGTTATCCAGCCCCGTGAGACTTTAAAAATATCAATAAAGGGGTCAGAAGAGGTGATTTTGTGCAAGGGGCTAACATTGATACCTAAACGATCACCAGGGTTAGCTTGAGAAACAGCAAATAAACCCAGAAAAGTTAAGAGGACAACAGCCTGAGTGACCATCCATGTTGCGGTTTTTCTTATGCGCATAAGCATTCCTTCTTCTATGATGATTGTAGATTGAGAGATAATAATACTTGAAACTCTATTGATATCGGAGATATTTAAGTCTTCTCTTTAACATTGCGTAAAGTACACGACTATCGTTTTAAATCGTAGGGTGATTAGTTTATAATAGCGAGAGGTCTCCGTTAAAGATAGAAAATACAACCCAATAACAACACAGCTTAGTGTAACAATAGCAGATTTATTTGCCCACCCATTAATGAATCGTATTTCCTAATCGCTATTGAATACGGGCTAAATTGCCTTTAGTTTCTAACCAATGTTTTCGATCTTGCGCCCGCTTACGTGATAACAGCATATTCATTATCTTATCGGTTGCTTCGGGGTTTTCTAGTGTCAATTGGACTAAACGGCGTGTATCAGGGTTCATTGTGGTTTCACGCAATTGGGGTGGGTTCATTTCACCTAAGCCTTTAAAACGTGTAATGGTGATCTTACCTGTTTGTTTCTCTTGTTTAATCCGATCAATAATGGACTGACGTTCTGACTCATCTAAAGCATATTCCACTTTTTTGCCAATATCTACCCGATATAAAGGTGGCATTGCAATATAAACGTGTCCTGCAACGACTAAAGGATGAAAATGTTTAAGAAATAAAGCACACAGTAAGGTCGCAATATGTGCGCCATCGGAATCGGCATCGGCTAAAATGCAAACCTTGCCGTAGCGTAAACCTGTTAAATCATCAGAAGCAGGTTCGATGCCTAGGGCAACTGATATATCATGAATTTCTTGAGAGGCTAAGACTTGATCAGAGTGAACTTCCCATGTGTTTAGAATTTTTCCACGCAGTGGCATAATGGCTTGAAACTCACGACTACGGGCTTGTTTAGCGGAACCTCCTGCTGAATCGCCCTCGACTAAAAACAATTCGGTTTGCGATAAATCTTGTGAGGA
>JAGLBW010000152.1 GCA_023146545.1 Cocleimonas sp. | reverse complement strand
AGCAAAGGCGCGAGTATTATCGGAAGCTATACACATGCTTTTGCGAACAAGGTAGAGGGTGATTTATCCAAGCGACAACCTTTTGATTTAGAGATGGATCAAGATGCGATTGGGATAGGTTATAGCGTCAAGTTTTAAAGTAAAAAAGCGAGGCTTGCCTCGCTTTTTTTATATTCTTGATGTTTAGGAGAAATAAAGATATTTGGAAAAATTGGGGTGATTTTTTTAGGGTGTGCATCAACAGGATTATTAGCAACATCAGTAATGGCAGTGGATTATATGATGTATGCCAATCCATAACAAAGCAGTAGGCGCATATGATAAAAAATTAAACTACAGCGTACAAAAAATTTCTTAAGAACTGTTGATGAACTCAATGTGCTCTGTGGTGAATTCTTTTAGAGCTGGTGTTTCTCACAAGCAATCAATGTGTTTTTCATTAATATAGCAACTGTCATTGGGCCAACCCCCCCAGGAACGGGCGTAATCCAAGCTGCTTTTTCGCTAGCGGCAGAAAATTCTACATCACCGACTAAAGTACCATTTTTACGGCGATTAATGCCCACATCAATTACTGTTGCGCCTTGTTTAATCCATGCGCCTTTAACAAATTCTTTTTTGCCTACTGCAACGACAACAATATCGGCTTGAGCAATTAACTCAGGGGTGTTGGATGAAAAACGGTGACAAACAGTAACCGTAGAGCCCGCTAATAATAACTCCAACAACATAGGGCGACCAACAATATTTGATGCGCCTACAATAACAGCATGTTTACCTTTGTAATTCTCTCCAATTGAATCTAAAAGACGCATGATGCCATAAGGTGTACAAGGGCGCATTCCTGGAATTCTTAAGGCTAACTTACCAATATTGACAGGGTGAAATCCATCCACATCTTTATCAGGGTGTATATGCTCAATAACCAATGTGGCATCAATATGAGAAGGAAGCGGCAACTGAACTAAAATACCATCAATTGATTTATCCTGATTAAGATCATCAATAATATTGAGCAACTCATGCTGTGTCGTTGTTTCAGGCAAATCATAAGAACGGGAGGTCATGCCTATTTCTTTACAGGCTTTTCGTTTGTGTCCCACATACACTTGGGATGCCGGATCGCCACCAATGAGAATAACGGCTAAACCAGGGGGGCGTTTCCCTTGTTGAAGGCGTTGATCAATCAATGCTTTTACTTCGATTCTAACGTCCGCCGCAATTTTTTTTCCATCAATGCGTTGTGCTACCATATTTTGCGCTCCTTAAAAAAATTTGAGTGTAATCTTAGATTTGAATGTTTAGCGCTTCAAACCCAGCTATTTATTATAGTGATTTTTGTAGTGCTTGAATCCTCTTGATAATGAAAATATAGCGGCGTATTAAAGTGTGCAGTTAGGGGTAATGGGTAATTGTTTTTTAAACTAAAATAGCTGTTGTATAGAAAATATATTGGTTTTTTGTTTTTATAACCGCGCACCTTATAAAATTAAAATAAAAAATACAGATTTCAGGGTTGACGCATTGGATATTGGTGCGTATCATTCGCGCTCCGTTGAAGGACGTTCAATCAGTATGATTTGAACCTCCAAATTTGATGGTAATCGGGGTATAGCGCAGTCTGGTAGCGCGCCTGCTTTGGGTGCAGGATGTCGGGAGTTCGAATCTCTCTACCCCGACCAATTGTTGTGGTTTTTGAGTCATGATAATGGATACTGCGATGCGCTTGTAGCTCAGTTGGATAGAGCAACGGCCTTCTAAGCCGTGGGTCGCAGGTTCGACTCCTGCCAAGCGCGCCATCTTTACAAAAGAAGGTTCGTCACGGCAATAATAAAAGATAAATGTGTTTATTTACGGTGGGTGTAGCTCAGTTGGTAGAGCCCCGGATTGTGATTCCGGTCGTCGTGGGTTCAAGTCCCATCATCCACCCCAAATTGATATGAAATCTTGAAAATTTAAGCTATATCTACAAATTTTTAAGATATTTTAGTAAAGATTATACACAAGCAAGTCTTTGCATTGTATAATCGCGCGGTTTGGTTCATAAGGGTTATGAGCTAGTGAGTTGAAAAAATGCGAGAGTGGCGGAATTGGTAGACGCGCTGGATTTAGGTTCCAGTGCCGCAAGGCGTGAGAGTTCGAGTCTCTCCTTTCGCACCATTTTAGTAGATAACCGCAGTCCCTTTTGAATTCCATTACTTTAAATTAAATTTTTATAGATTTACTGCTTCCTTTCGTTATGGTGTTGGGCGGTAAATACGAGGTTTTGTGCATGCAAGTTTCTGTTGAATCTACAGGTAATATCGGACGTAAAATGAGTGTTTCAGTTCCTACCGAACGCATTGATGGGGAAGTTGAAAAACGTCTAAAAGATATGCGTGGTCGGGTGAAACTTGATGGCTTTCGACCTGGGAAAGTCCCGTTAAGCGTTGTTAGTCAACAATATGGCGATTCAATCTATCAAGAAGTGATTAGTGATACATTTCAATCCACTTTTTATGAGGCTGTGAATCAAGAAGACCTTCGTGTTGCAGGCTTTCCGAGTATTGACCCTGATGTTTTAGAACCTGGTAAGGATCTAAAATATACTGCTACCTTTGAAATCTATCCTTCGATTGAAGTCGGTGATATGAGTAGCTTAGAAGTTGCTCGTTCTACAGCAACGATTGTTGACGCTGATGTTGATAAAATGATTGTTACATTGTCTGAGCAGCAAAAAGCATGGAAAGATGTCGAGCGTGCGGCTGAAAAAGGTGATTTAGTGATCGTTGATTTTGACGGTAACTTAGACGGTGAGTCTTTTAATGGGAGTACAGCAAAAGACTTTAGCTTTGAAATAGGCGCGGCTAAAACCCTTTCAAATTTTGAAGAAGGCTTTTTGGCGATGACAGCAGGTGAGGAAAAAGAAATTGATGTTGAGTTTCCTGATGATTACCCTGCCGCAGAGCTTCAAGGAAAAAAAGTACAATTTCAACTCAAACTTAATACGGTTAGAGAAGCCGTTTTACCTGAAATCAATGAAGATTTTATCAAAAAGTTTGGTGTTGAAGATGGAACAGAAGAGAGTTTCAGAGCAGAAATTAAATCTAATATGGAGCGTGAGCTTAGTCAAACTATTAAAGCTCGCTTGAAACAGTCCGTCATGGATGGTTTGCATGAAATGCATGATATTGATGTTCCAACTTCTTTAGTTACAGAAGAAATAAAGCATGTTCGTGATGAAATGTCAGGCAATACAGAGGCTGATATTTCAACATTGCCAGATGAACTTTTTGTTGAGCAAGCTTCTCGTCGTGTTAGATTAGGTTTAATTGTTGGTGAAATTATAACAAGCAATGGACTAAAAAAAGATCAACAAAAAGTAGCGGATATGTTACAAAGTATTTCATCAACTTATGAAGATCCAGCCGCTTTAATTAAGTATTACCAAGAAAATGAAACCGCGATGCAAACCATTGAAGCGGCCGTTATGGAAGAAATGATTGTAGATTGGGTTTTGGCGCAAGCACAAATTAAAGAACAAACCATGAGCTTCTCTGAGCTAATGTCTCCTGATGAGAAAAAACCAGATTCAGAACCTGAAAAAGAACAAGCTTAGGTGTTTATTTGGGAATAGTTGCTGTTGTCAGTTGTCTATTCTCCTCAACACCCGTAGATCTTTTTGATAGCTTATTTAATATAAACTTAAGAAAAAGGTCTATATAAAAATTATTTTAAGGATGTGAAATGTTAGACAGTGGATTAGAGAGTAAAGCATTGGGTTTAATACCAATGGTTGTAGAGCAAACTTCCAGAGGGGAGCGTTCGTATGATATTTATTCTCGTCTACTTAAAGAGCGTGTGATCTTTGTCGTTGGCGGTATAGAAGACCACATGGCTAATCTAATTGTGGCTCAATTATTGTTTTTAGAGTCGGAAAATCCAGAAAAAGATATTCATCTTTATATTAACTCACCTGGCGGTGTCGTGACCGCAGGGATGGGTATTTATGATACCATGCAATTTATTAAGCCTGATGTAAGTACCTTATGCGTTGGTCAAGCAGCCAGTATGGGTGCTATTTTATTAGCAGGTGGTGCCGCAGGTAAACGTTTTGCTTTGCCTCATTCAAGAGTTATGATTCATCAGCCTTTAGGTGGGTTTCAAGGTCAGGCAACAGATATAGAGATACATGCGAAAGAAATACTAAAGATTCGTGAAGAATTAAATGGCGTGTTGGCACGTCATTGTGGACAAACCCTAAAAAAGATTGCTAAAGATACTGAACGTGATAATTTTATGATTGCGAAAGAAGCGAAATCATATGGTCTCATTGATGAAGTGTTAAAAACAAGATCATAATCGTTTGCACTGTTTATATTGTTTGAAATGGTCTGCTTGTCAGACCCTTTTTTTTGCCTGTAAATCGTCTATTTTTTGTACTTACTGTACATTTTAAATGATTCCTATAAAATTCATGGGTTGAACGTTTTATAAAATAGAAAAAACAACCTAATGGTAAAATGTAGGTGATTAATATTTTTTTATAATAGTTTTAAAAGTCAATAAGATATATTGTTTTTCCGTGCTATCTTTATGTCTTGCTTTTAGCGTTCAACTCATAGAGTTAATGATTGAGCTGCTATTCTGGCTTGAATGCTATAGTAGCGTTCAGTAAAATAACGACGCATTTCTTAAAGCTTTTAAGGGAAAAGAGAGGGCATAACTCGCTTCTTTGAAGAAAAAATTGCCTTTAATAGTTGCAAAAGTTATTAAATTCCCAATGTTATACCCATTCAACGTTTCTGAGTATGGCGATCATTACTGTTGTCGCTTTATCATAATCTTGGGTCTGGTTTGGATGGCGCTTTGGTCATTCTATTGCTATATACACAAACAATGAAGAAAATAGAGGTACTCTGGTAATGAGTGATGACAAAAAAGGCGATCAAGATAATGGAAAATTATTATATTGTTCATTTTGTGGAAAAAGCCAACATGAAGTAAGAAAACTTATTGCGGGTCCGTCTGTTTTTGTTTGTGATGAATGTGTTGATCTTTGTAATGATATTATTCGTGAGGAGCTGGATGAAAAAAAAGAAGAAGGCTCCACTAAATTACCCACACCCCGCGAGATCACAGGGTTATTAAACGACTATGTTATCTCACAAGCATCAGCAAAAAAAGTGTTATCCGTTGCGGTTTATAATCACTATAAACGAATGGAAAGTAACAATAGCTTTGATGATGATGTGGAGCTTTCCAAAAGTAATATTTTGTTGATTGGACCAACAGGTAGTGGTAAGACACTTTTAGCTGAAACCCTTGCGCGGACATTAGATGTGCCTTTTACTATGGCAGATGCAACCACCTTAACCGAAGCAGGTTATGTGGGTGAAGATGTTGAAAATATTATCCAAAAATTATTACAGAAATGTGATTATGATGTCGATAAAGCGGAAACAGGCATTGTTTATATTGATGAAATTGACAAAATTTCCCGTAAATCAGATAACCCATCGATTACACGTGATGTTTCGGGGGAAGGTGTCCAACAAGCCCTATTAAAGTTGATTGAAGGCACCGTTGCTTCTGTTCCCCCTCAAGGTGGACGAAAACATCCACAGCAAGAATTTTTACAAGTAGACACTAAAAATATACTCTTTATTTGTGGTGGTGCTTTTTCAGGGCTTGATAAAGTCGTGTTAAGTCGTACTGAGAAAAGCAGTATTGGTTTTGGTGCTGATGTGAAAGCCCCTGATGATGGCAAAAAATTTGGAGAAGTGATTAAGGACATTGAAGCAGAAGATCTTGTGAGATATGGCTTGATTCCTGAGTTTATTGGTCGTCTACCCGTGGTTGCAACATTAGAAGAATTAGATGCAGATGCTTTGGTGCGTATCTTGACCGAGCCTAAAAATGCGCTCACAAAACAATATAAAAAGCTATTTGAAATGGAAGGCGCAGAGCTTGACTTCAGAGATGATGCGTTAATGGCGATTGCAGAAAAAGCAATGGAACGAAATACAGGTGCGCGTGGTTTACGTACCATTATGGAAAAAGTGCTATTAGACACAATGTACGAACTGCCCTCATTGGATGATGTCACTAAAGTTGTTGTCGATGAACTCGTCGTTAAGGGTGATTCCCAACCTTATCTCATTTATGAAACAAAAGAAGGCGATGCCCTACAAGCCGCATCCTCGAATCATTAACCATCTTTTGTAGGTTTCTTCACTTGAGTGTTTCAAGGTATTATCAATGCCTTTTTATTTAAAATGAAGACACTCCCTTTTGTTATCTGGAGGGGAGACTACAATAAGATGATTTATGAAGGTATATTATGCCTTTCCTTGAGTTTTTAGGTTCCATCCCAATCATCTAACATTGCTGATAATCAATTTAAATTATTTTTCTAATGATGTTTGGTTAATCGATACGATAGAGTCTACGTGAGATAACACCATTGCTAGTGATAACCCCTCGTTTTTGTTTCTGAGCGGATGGAAAAGAGGGGTTTGGTGTAATGAATGAGCACACTCCAGTGGGGTCAAAAAGACAAATGTGTATCAAAATGTTATTTTATGTCTGTTCCTTAACAGTTGGGTTCGTGGTAAGTGGTCTTTATAACTGCTTGACGAGCTGAGCTAATATTACCTGAATAGGTCACTTTCTTTTATCTTACTCATCAATCAATGTCTAGGTCAATGGGGTTTCGTTTTAAACTAGAATCTATTGAGCTCAGATGTATTGAGCTTAAAATATTACAATAATCCCGAGTCTGTGCGATTAATAAAAAAGGGCAAGGCAAGCTATTAGTTTGCTTTAGCATCAGTCACTTGTTGATGATATTGTCGTTATCGGACAGATTCAACCGTCTATTCAAGTCTTAAATTCAACTTACTGAGAGGTTGCTATGTCTGAACCTGTAATTAAAAATATTCCCGTTTTAACGTTAAGAGACGTTGTTGTTTATCCTTATATGGTTATCCCGCTTTTTGTTGGGCGAGAAAAATCAATAAAAGCACTCGATATTGCGATGGAGAAGGGCAAAAAAATCCTACTTGTCGCTCAAAAGGTTGCTGATGTTGATGACCCTGGTGTCGATGATATTTATTGTATCGGAACGTTAGCGACGATCTTACAATTGTTAAAATTGCCTGATGGTACCTTAAAGGTGTTAGTTGAAGGTATTGAGCGGAGTATTATTCTGAACAGTAGTACGGAAGCAGGTTATTTAACAGCAGATGTAGGGACTTATTCTGTAAAAGATAGTACTGATGATCGTAAATTAGAATTACTGAGTCGTATGCTACTGAGTCAGTTTGACAAATACGTTAAGCTAAATAAAAAAATTCCAGCGGAAGTACTCTCCTCCTTATCCAGTATTAGTGAGCCTGTAAGATTGGCGGATACGGTTGCCTCACATTTAAACCTTAAGATTACAGAAAAACAAAAAATACTGGAGATTATTGATACAAAAGAACGTTTAGATAAACTAATAGAGCTAGTCGATGGTGAAATTGACCTGTTACAAGTCGAGAAGCGGATTCGCGGGCGTGTTAAACAGCAGATGGAAAAAAGTCAGCGTGAATATTATTTAAATGAGCAAATGAAAGCGATTCAGAAAGAATTAGGGGATATGGATGAAGTACCTAATGAACTGGATGAATTAGCAGAAAAAATTAAAAAAGCAGGGATGCCAAAAGAAGCCAAGGAAAAATCAATTTCCGAACTGAATAAGTTAAAAATGATGTCGCCTATGTCAGCAGAGGCTACCGTTGTTCGCAACTATATTGATTGGATGGTTGGTCTACCGTGGAAGAAAAAATCACGCATTATTTCTAATCTAAACAAGGCGCAAGATATTCTTGATGCTGATCACTACGGCTTAGATAAAGTTAAAGAACGTATTGTTGAATACTTAGCTGTTCAACAACGTGTGAAAAAATTAAAAGGGCCTATTTTATGTTTAGTAGGTCCTCCAGGTGTAGGAAAAACATCGCTAGGGCGTTCTATTGCGCGTGCAACAGGACGAAAATATACCCGTATGGCGTTAGGGGGTGTGCGGGATGAAGCTGAAATCAGAGGGCATCGCCGTACTTATATTGGTGCTTTGCCAGGGAAAATAATCCAAAACCTATCCCGAATCGGTACAAAAAACCCGCTCTTTTTATTAGATGAAATTGATAAAATGGCAGCTGATTTTAGAGGCGATCCATCATCTGCTTTATTGGAAGTTTTAGACCCAGAGCAAAATCATACGTTTGCAGATCATTATTTAGAAGTAGATTATGATTTATCTGATGTTATGTTTGTTGCGACCTCCAATAGTATGAATATTCCAGGTCCTTTATTAGATCGAATGGAAGTTATTCGAATCCCTGGTTATACCGAAGATGAAAAACTAAATATTGCTAGAAACTATTTAATGCCAAAACAATTTAAAACGAATGGTATTAAAAAAGGTGAATTAACCCTGAGTGATGGTGCGATTATATCGATTGTTCGTTATTACACGCGTGAAGCAGGGGTAAGAAATATTGATCGAGAGATTTCTAAAATTTGCAGAAAAACAATTCGTGATCATTTATTGGAAAAAAAGAAGAAAACAGCAGTAACCGCTAAAAATATTGAAAAATACTTAGGGGTTAAACGTTTTGATTTTGGTCGTGCGGATAAAGAAAATCAAGTCGGACAAGTTACAGGGCTCGCGTGGACTTCGGTGGGTGGTGAATTACTCACTATCGAAAGCGTGGTACTTTCGGGTAATGGTGGCATTAAAAGTACAGGAAGCCTCGGTAAAGTAATGCAAGAATCGATTCAAGCGGCGGAAACCGTTGTAAAAAGTCGAGCGAGCCAGTTGGGTATATCACGTAAATTTTTAAAGAAAAATAATGTGCATATTCATGTTCCTGAAGGCGCAACCCCTAAAGATGGTCCTAGTGCTGGTGTGGGTATGGCAACTGCGATTGTTTCTGCAATGACAGGAATACCCGTGAAGGCTGAAGTTGCAATGACAGGCGAAATTACACTACGTGGTGAGGTTTTGCCAATTGGAGGGTTAAAAGAAAAGCTGTTAGCGGCACACCGTGGTGGTATTACCGTAGTATTAATTCCTGCTGATAATGAAAAAGACTTGGCAGATGTGCCCAATAACGTTAAAAAAGGGTTGAGTATTAAACCTGTGAAGTGGTTTGATGAAGTCTTAGCCATTGCTTTAGAATCACTCCCTGAACCTTTGAAAGAGGATGAAGGTGATGATAGTGATCTTTCCGAAACTGATCCCTCTCAGTCTGATGTGTTAAATGATGGGGTAAGTAAGGTTAGGGCGCATTAAAATGATTTATAATGTGCCTTATAAAATAATGCCTTAGTATTATAACTGCTAAATTAATAGACCTCTAAATGGGATTTAGAGGTTTTTTTATTTAAATAAATAATCGTTACTCGCTACCATTTCTTATTAAATCTTAACAAACTTATACTATAAAGGAATAGAGCTTTAATGTAAGTATAAAAAGGTTTAGTAAAATCAGTAAATTAAATTCATTTATGACTTGATTGAGCGTCCTCTATTTATTAAAGTACGCGACATTCTCTTTGGTAGATAGTAGCTTAAAAGTTTATGTTTGATCATTTGTTCTTTAATCAAAAAAACTAATCATCAGTAGTGTTTTTTTTGATTGGGTAGGGTTTTCTAAGCACTTGAATAACATGATGGCTTCTTTAATGTGAATTATTTTATGTCTAAAATGATATTGATAAGCCATCTGTTTGTACTGCCATAAAATAATATATAACACTGGTTTTTATTTGTTGATAATTTTTTAATAAATTTAATTAGCCAGTTATTTACCCCCCCCTTAATAGGATTAAAAGGATAGGATTAATTATGAATAAGACAGAATTAGTACAGGCAGTGGCTGCGAAGTCAGGTTTAACAAAAGCTGATGCTGAGCGTGCTTACAAAGGCTTTGTTGAAGTAGTGACGGAGACTTTGGAAGCAGGCGATCAAGTAACGCTTATTGGGTTTGGAACCTTCCTCGTACGTGATCGTAGCGCCCGTACAGGACGCAATCCTCGTACAGGTGAAGCAATAAAAATTAAAGCGTCAAAAAATCCTGCATTTAAGGCTGGTAAAGCGTTGAAAGATGCCGTAAACTAGCGCGCTCTTGAGTTGGGGTGATTAGCTCAGTTGGTAGAGTCCCGCCTTTACACGGCGGTTGTCGGGAGTTCGAGTCTCTCATCACCCACCATTTATGGAGCGGTAGTTCAGTTGGTTAGAATACCGGCCTGTCACGCCGGGGGTCGCGGGTTCGAGTCCCGTCCGCTCCGCCATATTTAGAAAAGGATGTCCTCGGACATCCTTTTTTTATGCCTTTTATTTAGACTCTTTTTAACAGACTCCTGCTGAAAGCATCTTTTGATGATACTAGTACTACCCTTACCTCAAGCGAAGCTTTTCAAGGTTTCTGTATGAGAATGGAAAGCCGTGCCATATTCAGGTACTATTTGACACCTTATTATTGTTGCAGGGGATTGTGATAATAATGTTATAAAAATAAATAAAGCGATTATTGTAAATAAATTCTAAGGTTTGTATCGATTACAAACGAATATATCAAGAGATAACGAAAACCATGCTGCAAAATATTCATGATAAAGCTAAAGGTTGGCTTGCATACACTGTTGTATTCCTAATTAGTGTTCCATTTGCTCTTTTTGGAATAAACTCCTATTTAGGAGGTGGTGATACTCTAATAGCAGCAACAGTGAATGGTGAAGAAATCCCCGCTAGAGAAGTCCAAAACGAACTGTTACAACAAAAACAGCGTTTAAGCTCAATGATGGGAGGGAAACTTCCCGCAGGATTTAGCGACAAAATGTTAAAGTCCCAAGCATTAGAAGGTTTGATCAATCAAGCCCTTATTCGTCAAGAAGCAGAAAATAACGGTTATCGTGCCAGTGATATCGAGGTATTTTCTTTAATTTCAGGAACTGAAGCTTTTCAAAAAGAGGGTAAATTTGACCCACAAACATATACTCAGCTCTTAGCCGCGAATCGTCGCAACAAAGGGGATTATGAAGCGACATTGCGAAAGGATATTTCCAACCGCCAGTTTTTAAATGGCATTATGGAGACCAGCTTTATTCCTGATACTCAGGCGGCGCGTTATCAAGCCTTGTCACAACAAAAGCGTGATTTTGAAACCTTTACATTAAAGTTAGCTGATTACAAAGCTGAGATTAAGCCAACAGATGATGCGGTGAAAGCTTATTATGAAGCCCATTCAAAGCAATACATGACCGAAGAAAAAATTAAGATTTCTTATGTTCGTTTAAAAGTAGATGATTTATTAGCATCGGTTGAAATTCCTGCTGATGCCTTACAGACTTTTTATGATGAAAATACATCACAGTACGTCGTGCCAGAGCAACGCAAAGTCTCGCATATTCTTATCAAAGCAGAAGCCGATGAAAAAGCGGCTAAAGAGCGAGCTGAGGCACTCTATCAAGCAATTTCTACGGGTAAAAAAACCTTTGAAGCAGCGGCAATAGAAGATTCTGATGATAAAATTGCAACTGAAAAAGCAGGTGACCTTGGCTTCATTGCGATAGGGGATATGGGGGCTGACTTTGAAAAAGCGGCATTTGCATTGAAAACGGGCGAATTATCTGAAGTTGTAAAAACAGGTTCTGGGTATGAGATTATTAAAGTAGGTGAAATAAAAGAGCAAATACAAAAAAGTTTTGAACAAGTGAAAGTTGAGATTGAGAAAGATTACCGTAAAGAAGAAGCTCAAAAGTTATTTCAGCAACAAATCGAGAAACTTCAAACTGTTGCTTTTGAAAATGAAGACAGTATCGATCCTGCGGCACAAGCGGTCGGTTTAGAAGTAAAAATATCTGATTGGTTTACGCGTGCAGGGGGTAAAGCTAGTCCAGATGGAAAAGAAATTACTGGATTGCCTAAAATTATCGAACAATCGTTTGCTAATACGGTTTTTAATGACGCTAAAAACTCAGATTTAATCGAAATATCGGATACTGATGTTGCTGTTATACGTCTTAACGCCAAAGAAGTGCCTAAATTAAAGCCGATGTCAGATGTTATTGATAATATTAAAACATCAATTATTGATACCGAAGCCCGTAAAATAGTGAAAACGAAAGGTGAAGCGGTAGTAGCTAAATTGAGAACTTCAGGAAACTGGAGTGCATTATCAGACCTTGGTGCTAATGCCGATGCGGTTGAAGAATTTACAGCGGTTGAACGTCAATCACGAAAGCCCTCTGTCGATGTGGTTCGTAAGGTCTTTGCAATGAATAGACCTAAAGATAATAAAGCCGTGTTTTCCAATACGATACTGACAACAGGCGATTATGTTCTCGTCTCTCTTAAAACAGTAATCGATGGCGATAAAGCGGTAGATGACATGTCAAGAGACCTGTTTGCTCAATCATTAGGTGAGCGTGAGCGTAGTGCGGTAATGAGGGCATTGCGAGATGAAGCAGATGTTGAAATTATTAAGCAAAACTCTGAATAAATAAGCTATATTTTATGATATAAAAACCCATCTGATTGTCATCAGGTGGGTTTTTGACGTTTCGGTCTATTAAATTTAATAAAAAAGTGATGTTATGAAAGTCTATTTAAAAGCTTTGGGTTGTCGTTTAAATGAGGCCGAATTGGCGTTATGGTCACGTTCTTTTCGTGCTTCAGGGCATCAGATTATAACAACAGCAGGGGATGCTGATGTGGTAGTGGTTAATACCTGTGCTGTAACAACCGATGCCACTAAAAAATCCCGAAAATTGATGAACCGTTTGCATCGGGAAAATCCCCAGTCTAAATTAGTAGTGAGTGGCTGTTATGCTACGTTAGATGCAGAGAACGTAGCAGAACGTATTGGGGTAGACCTCGTCGTTTCTAATCAAGAAAAAGATCAATTACCGCAAAAAGTTATGGGTGCTTTTTCAGCGAATACCATGCCATTAATTGCAATGGAAGCGGGTGAAAGTTCGCTGTTTATGCGGGGGCGGCAGCGTGCTTTTATTAAAATACAGGATGGTTGCCGTTATCGCTGTACCTTTTGTATTGTTACCGTTGCACGCGGTGCAGAGCGTAGTCGAATATTAAGTGATATTATTAATGAGGTTAACGACTTAGTGCAGAAGGGTATTCAAGAGGTTGTGCTAACAGGTGTGCATGTGGGTGGCTATGGGAGTGATCTTGATTCATCGCTTTATGCCTTAGTCGATGCGCTTTTAAAAGAAACCGACATGCCGCGTATTCGTTTTGCATCCGTCGAACCTTGGGATCTACCCGAAGACTTTTTTACGTTGTTTGAAAACCCGCGCTTAATGCCTCATATGCACCTGCCATTACAAAGCGGTGCAGATTCCGTTTTAAGGCGTATGTCACGTCGTTGTAAAACAGCTGAATTTAAAGATTTAATACGACAAGCACGACAAGCTATTCCTGCGTTTAATGTCACCTCTGATATTATTGTTGGCTTTCCTGGTGAAACGGAAGCAGAGTGGCAACAGACGATGGATTATGTTGAGTCCATTGGGTTTGGTCATTTGCATATTTTTTCCTACTCTCCACGCGAAGGGACAAAAGCGGCTCGTTTGGCTAACCCTGTTGATAATGAAATTAAAAAACAACGGAGTAAAGCACTGCATCAATTAGCTGATAAAATGAAAGGCAGTGTATTAAACGTCCAAAAAGGATGTAAGGTTGAGGTGTTGTGGGAGCAAGCGAAGCCAAATAATGAAGGGCAAATGATACATACAGGTTATACCCCGAATTATTTAAAGGTTGAAACATGTGCAAAAAGTACCATATCAAAGACTCATGATGCCTTAAAAAATAAAATAACAATCACTGCTATACAAGGCTACTCTC
Source organism: Cocleimonas sp. (assembly GCA_023146545.1). Taxonomy (GTDB): domain Bacteria; phylum Pseudomonadota; class Gammaproteobacteria; order Thiotrichales; family Thiotrichaceae; genus JAGLBW01. Next base: position 24,694 of record JAGLBW010000152.1, on the reverse strand, counting down.
TCGATAATTTGCTTCTGCAAGGAACTGTATTATGAAAAAAAAACACGTTATTCCTTTCTTTTTCCTCTTTTGGCTTTTAGCAAGCTGTAGTGCCAATAATTCACCAGAATCAACCGCCAATGATTTTTGGCAAGCGGTGATTGAAAAAGATATGGAAAAGGCTAAATCATTAGCAACATGGGATACCACGGAATATTTAAAGTATCTGAATAAAAGTAAACTGCATCCAGAACGCTTTGAACTGGGTGAAACCATGATGGGGGAACGCAGTGCAGAAATTGCAGTGGTGTTACACACAGCTTCTGAAGGAGGAGAGAGCATCCGTATTCCAGGAAAAACAATTTTGATTAAAACAGAACACGGCTGGCGTGTGGATGTAAAACAATCATTAGGCTCAGTTGTTAAACAAACGGTAAACAATGTCTTTGACCAGCTCAATAATATGATGCAAAAAGGTATTAAAGAACTGGATCAATCATTTTCTGATTCAATGAATGACATTGGCAAAAGCTTAGAAGAAGGCGCAAAAGAGTTGCAACGAGAGCTTGAGCATTCCTTACCAAAGGATAAAGTGTCATCGCCTCAAGAAATATAATGATTTGAAGTGCTGAGTTTGACGTTACTTTGAATAAGGTAAACGATCATCCTTTAATTATGCAACTCTATGTAAAACAAGGTCGTAGAATAGATGCTATTGTGTAATATCAGAATTGCTAACAGGTGTTATTTCACAAGCTCAGTATTGTGCCAAACAGTAAATTAACTAAACTCTATCAGGCGAAAAATCCACAGGGCTGATGAGTTTGATGTTTTTTTGATGTAATAGTAATAAGCTGTTGTATGCTAAGAACCCGCCTGAAAACGGAGTAATTGAACTTTTTATTTATATGATTGAGATACTTGTTTTTAAACATCATAATATATAAAAGTCAATCAGATCTATTTACGGACAGGTTCTTGTCGGAGGCTATCTCCTTTATTTTGCGGCCTTCTCGCAATCTTCAATCAATATATCCAGTGCTTTTACTGCTGATTTAGCTTCTTTTTTTATGTCATGTAAAAAAGATAATTCACTTTTATTAGCACTACCATCCGCAAGAATAACTGCACGCAGAATCTCTACTTCTTTTGTACTGATATGTCCATCACCTAATGCACAAACTTTTGCTACTTGACGCCAATCCGCCATAATATTTCTCCATAATAATTAATTCTGTTTTGTTATGACCAAGGGTATAACAGTGCTTATTATTAGGTATTTTGCTAGGGATAACAATTGCTTTTGTTTGGTTTAATGATATTCCTTCTAGGAATGAAATTTATTAAAAGAATCAATTAGAGTTATGTGGGATAAAAACGTAAGATCCCTTTCAATATAACAAGATAAAGAGAATAAAGGAGGGATACAAATGACGGCTAAAACATTATACGATAAATTGTGGGATGCTCATGTTGTAAGACAAGAGGAGGATGGGACAGCTTTACTTTACATTGATCGACATTTAGTACACGAAGTCACCTCACCTCAAGCTTTTGAGGGGTTACGACTTGCAGGGCGGGGACTTTGGCGAACAAATTCTATTTTGGCTGTTCCCGATCACAATGTGCCAACAACGCCACAACATCGGGGTCAAGGTACTGCGGGTATTGAAGATCCTGTCGCGAAAATTCAAGTTGAAACGCTGAATGATAATTGTGAAGACTTTAAAGTGAATGAATTCTTGATGGATGATATTCGTCAGGGGATTGTGCATGTGATTGGCCCTGAGCAAGGCGCAACGTTACCCGGTATGACGGTAGTGTGTGGGGACTCTCATACCTCGACTCATGGTGCTTTTGGTGCTTTAGCACACGGTATTGGTACTTCTGAAGTTGAGCATGTGATGGCAACGCAATGCCTTATTCAGAAAAAAATGAAAAATATGTTGGTTTCTGTTGATGGGAAAGTAACAGAAGGGGTGAGTGGAAAGGATATTGTGTTAGCCATTATTGGCAAAATAGGTACTGCTGGGGGTACAGGCTTTGCGATTGAGTTTGCAGGTGAGGCTATCCGTAATTTATCCATGGAAGGTCGCATGACGGTGTGTAATATGGCGATCGAAGCGGGTGCACGTGCAGGAATGATTGCTGTGGATCAAACCACTATTGATTATATTAAAGGTCGCCCCTATGCACCAGCCAATGAGGTTTGGGATCAAGCGGTAGCGGCATGGCAAAATTTGACCTCCGATGAGACGGCCTCTTTTGATTGTACGGTACATTTGGATGCGACAACAATAGAACCCCAAGTGACTTGGGGTACCTCACCTGAAATGGTGTTACCGATTAGTGCTGAAGTACCTAATCCTGAAGAGGAAGAGGATGCACTTAAGCGGAACAGTCTAAGGGCAGCATTAGCTTATATGGGGTTGAAAGCAGGTGAGCCAATGAATACCATTAGGCTTGATAAGGTCTTTATTGGCTCGTGTACAAACTCGCGTATTGAAGATATACGCGCGGCGGCAAGTCTCGTAAAAGGTCATAAGGTTGCTGATAATATTAAATTAGCGATGGTAGTTTCAGGTTCGGGTTTGGTCAAACAGCAGGCAGAAAAAGAAGGTCTGGACAAAATTTTTATTGCGGCAGGTTTTGAGTGGCGTGAACCAGGCTGTTCAATGTGTCTTGCTATGAATGCAGACCGTCTCGAATCAGGCGAACGCTGTGCTTCTACTTCAAACCGTAACTTTGAAGGGAGACAAGGGCAGGGTGGACGAACTCACTTAGTGAGTCCTGCAATGGCAGCCGTTGCTGCTATTAAAGGTCATTTTGCTGATCTAAACGCTTTGAGTGTATAGGAGAAAAATAATGGAAAAATTTATTATACATAAGGGTTTAGTTGTTCCTGTTGATCGTGCCAATATTGATACTGATGCCATTATTCCCAAGCAGTACCTAAAGTCGGTCAAGAAAAGTGGTTTTGGTCCAACGTTATTTGATGATTGGCGTTATAAAAAGGCAGGCGAGCCTGGCATGGATCATTCTCAGCGAGAAATTAACCCTGATTTTGTGCTCAATCAGCCACAATACCAAGGTGCTTCTATTCTAGTCGCACGTGAAAACTTCGGGTGTGGTTCATCACGAGAACACGCGGTCTGGGCGTTAACTGATTATGGAATTCGTGCGGTGATTGCACCAAGCTATGCCGATATTTTCTTTAATAACAGCTTTAAAAATGGTTTGCTTCCTGTTGCGCTTTCGGAAGACAGTGTTGAGCAAATTTTTAAGTCTATGAAGACAATGGATCATTATGAATTGAGTATTGATCTTGAACAACAGAGTGTGACGAGCACGTTAGGTGAGCAGTTTGATTTTGATATTGATTCGTTTAGAAAGCTTTGTTTATTAAATGGGTTAGATGATATAGGGCTTACTTTACAACATAAAGATGCGATTCGTGCTTATGAAGAGAAGCGCCAACGGCAAGCACCTTGGTTGTTCTCTTAATAAAAAATACAGTCACTCCTTTTATCTTTAGCTGGAGTGATGGTTTTAATTAAAATGCGTTAAATTTGGAATAAAAATGACACAAAAAATTCTTGTTTTATCAGGCGATGGGATTGGTAAAGAAATCGTTGCAGAAGCCCTTAAAGTTATTGAGGTGTTAAGCTCAGACTTTGGTTTAGCGGTTGATTTAGAGTACGCTGAAATTGGGGGCGCGGCTTATGATGTTGCAGGTCATCCATATCCTGAGGCAACTCAGAAAAAAGCGGCAACGGCTGATGCTATTTTACTCGGTGCTGTGGGAGGCTATGAATACGAGGCATTACCCCGTGAGTTACGCCCTGAAAGAGGGTTGTTAGCAATCCGTGCTGATCTCGATTTATTTTCCAATCTACGTCCTGCAATATTGAACGAAACACTCGCGGGTGCATCTTCATTACGAGCAGAGGTTGTGGCGGGTTTAGATATTATGATTGTGCGTGAATTAACGGGTGGTATTTATTTTGGCCAACCGCGTGCCATTGAAACCAATGAAAAAGGTGAGCGATTTGCCTATAATACAATGATCTATAAAGAATCTGAGATTGAACGTATTGCTCACTCTGCTTTTAAAATCGCAATGCAGCGGGATAAACGTTTATGTTCGGTAGATAAGGCCAATGTCCTTGAAGTCTCCGAATTATGGCGAGAAGTGGTTATTCGTGTGGGTGCAGACTACCCTGACGTAGAATTAACCCATATGTATGTTGATAATGCAGCAATGCAACTGGTTAAAGCTCCAAAGCAGTTTGATGTGATGGTAACAGGTAATCTATTTGGTGATATTTTATCGGATGCCGCCGCGATGTTAACAGGCTCAATTGGTATGTTGCCCTCGGCTTCATTAAATGCAAAAGGGCTGGGAATGTACGAGCCGATTCACGGGTCAGCACCTGATATAGCAGGACAAAATGTAGCGAATCCTTTGGCAACCATTATGTCAGTGAGCATGATGCTGAGGTATTCCTTAGATCATGTGGCATTAGCGGATAAGATTGATCGTGCTGTCGAAAAGGTGTTAGCGCAAGGCTATCGCACCGCCGATATTTTTGAAGCAGGGATGAAGCAAGTGGGAACGGCTGAAATGGGTGATGCGGTTGTGGCGGCATTGAAAGCATAGCGCTTTAAAACATCAGCATTTACTTTAGGATTAAGAAAAGGTTTAAAAATGAGAACATTCGATGTAGCAGTAGTGGGCGCAACAGGCGCTGTTGGTGAAGTCATGCTATCAATTTTGGCAGAAAGGGATTTCCCTGTGGGTAATGTTTATGCTTTAGCCAGTGAGCGTTCTGCGGGTAAACGTGTTGCGTTTGGTGATAAAACACTCGTGGTTGGAAATCTAGCAGATTTTGACTTTTCGAAGGTGCAAATTGGTTTATTTTCACCTGGCGGTGCGATTTCCAAAATTTATGCGCCGATTGCGGCAAAAGCAGGCTGTGTGGTTATTGATAACACCTCAGAGTTTCGCTATGAGGATGATATTCCACTGGTTGTTCCCGAAGTGAATGCCCATGCGATAGTAAATTATACAAATCGAGGCATTATCGCTAATCCGAATTGTTCTACCATTCAGATGCTGGTCGCTTTAAAGCCGATTCATGATGCCGTAAAAATTACGCGTATCAATGTGGCGACCTACCAAGCTGTTTCGGGTACAGGAACTCCAGCAATTAGTGAACTAGCAATGCAAACCACTGCTTTATTAAATGCCAAGGAAATCTCAACAGAAATATACCCCAAGCAGATTGCTTTCAATGTTTTGCCTCAAATTGATGTGTTTTTGGATAATGGTTATACTAAAGAGGAAATGAAAATGGTTTGGGAAACCCGCAAGATTTTTGAGGATGATGATATTCTTGTCAATCCTACTGCGGTTAGAGTGCCTGTTTTTTATGGACATTCTGAAGCCATCCATATAGAAACAAGAGAGAAAATATCGGTAGACTATGCAAAAGAGCTTTTGAATATTGCTCCTGGTGTTGTTGTACTGGATGAGCGAAAGGATGGAGGCTATCCAACCGCAGTGACAGAAGGTGTTAACACTGATCCTGTCTATGTTGGACGGATTCGTGAAGATATTTCTCACCATAGCGGCTTAAATATGTGGGTCGTCGCAGATAATGTACGCAAAGGTGCTGCGCTAAATAGTATCCAAATTGCCGAAGTACTTATTCGAGATTATTTATAGCTTAAACAATAAATAATTTTAAAATATTCCACTTTTAACACCCCGCGTTGTCACTTTGTGACAAAGCAGGTCGGCTTATGACAGTTTAATTATATTTATTCAGTTGTGATTCATGGCTTATTTGATACAAATTACACAATAGCAGAGGATGCAATCCTCCAAGTACATCAAGCAGGTTATTTTTCGCTTGTTTTACGAACATTATAATAATAACCATCGTTGGTCATTCGCCTGATACCGTAAAGCCATCGGGTTTAGACAGAGGGATTTAGCGGTATGCTGTTAAGGGGATTAAATACGTGAATAAAAAAGCCTTGGGTTTAGCTGTATGTCTCGCTATCTCTTACTCGCCAACATCTTATGGTTTAGGCTTGGGAGAAATAGAGTCCAGTTCCCATTTAAACCAGCCATTTAGTGCCAAAATAAAGCTATTATCAACAAGTATAGCGGATACAAAGCGGTTGAAAGTTCGGGTTGCTTCTCCTGAGGTCTTTAGTCGTGTGGGAATTGAGCGTCCCAGCTATTTGAATAGCATTAGTTTTACGCCTAAAGTTGAAAATGGCAAGCCTGTTATTATTGTTAGCTCTAGCCAACCGATTAATCAACCTTTTCTCAATTTTCTACTAGAAGTAAGCTGGCCTAATGGCCAATTACTAAAAGAATATACCGTTTTATTAGATCCACCCGTACTGGTTCAACCTGATACAGCGATTGCAAGCAATACCGCAGGGGTTAGAGCAGAACCAAAGCGTCAACCACCACCTGCTATCAATAGTGTTCAGGCGACTCCTCAACCCCCTCAGAAAACGATACCTGCGCCTGCACCTAAAAAACAAACCATTGCTCAAGGTAAATCACCTCCTGTTGCCAAAACACCGAGACCTAAAAAAGCTAGATCTTCTCGACGCACCAGTAAATACAGGGTGGTAAGCGGCGATACGCTGTATAAGGTTGCGAAGAAATTGAAATATAGAGGTGTTCGTACAGAACAAATGATGATGGCGCTGTACCGTTCTAATCCAACGGCTTTTAGGAAACGAAATGTTAATTACCTGAAAAAGGGAGCGTTGTTAACCCGACCTTCACGAAGTGAAGCGAAAGAGATTTCTTATCGAAAAGCAAAATCCTCTATTTATAAGCAGTCCTCACAATGGAAGAACTATCGTTCTAAACTATCTAAAACAACGGTTCCTCAAAATGAAGTAAAGCGAGCGGTTGCTAATACCAATAATACGCCAACTAAGACAGAAACACCTAAAGCGCCTCAACAAGCACGAATTGAAGTATTAGGTAATCCTTCGTCTGATGTGGATGCTAAGAATCTATCCGCAACAGGTGCGGCTAAAATTGATGAATTAGAGCGTCGATTAACACAAGCGAATGAATCCTTAGCAGCAAGAGCAAATGCGAATACTGAATTAAAATCTCGGGTTTCGGAGCTAGAATCCCTACTGCGTAAGAAAAACCGCCTGATTACCTTGAAAAATGAGCAGTTGGCAGAACTTCAGGCAAAATTAGGTATGCCTGTCTCTGATCCAAAAGCGAAAGGGACGGATGAAGGTGCTGATATTAGTCAGCAGGTCAAAAATGTAACGGATCAAGATGGAAGCATTGTTCGCAGTCAAGACACGACGGCTGATGACGCAACAGGTAAAAAATTAGCTGTTATTGATAAGGATAACTCTTCTATTTTTGAAAAACAGCCCGAACCTGCTAAAGATAGTGTGCTGGCAACATCACCTGATAATGGAAAACCCGAAGCGCCAAAATCTAACCTTCCTCAAGGTGGTTTTGCAGACAGTGATGGTGGCATTTTGGGCTTATTAAGCTCACCTCTTGTTATGGCATTAGGTGGAGGTTCATTGTTAGCGCTACTAGCGGGTTGGCTCTTTATGAGAAGGAAGAAAGGCGCGGGGGATTATGAAGAATATAGCACCATTGATTTTGATGATCCTGAGTTTGCTCCAGGAAAAGATAATAAAGATAATAAAGCTAAGGCGATAGATTTAAATAAGGGTGGCAATAATGAGGTCTACTCTGGTTTTGATGATCTTGATTTTGGTAATACAGAGCCAGAAGTTAAAGAAAAGAAAAGTAAGGCTAACAATATTGATGTCAATGACGATATTTTACAAGAAGCCGATGTGTACATCGTTTATGGTTTGCATGATCAGGCAGAAGTAGAGCTAAAGAAAGCCATCGAAAAAAAGCCGAATAACTTACATTATCATGCCAAACTACTTGAAAACTATCAAGCATCCTCCAACGTGGAAGCCTTTGATAAGCAATCGGAAATTTTCTCCAAATTACCGAATGATACCGAAGGTAACAAGGATAAATTATGGAAGAAAATAAACAGTTGGGCGCAGGATATAAAATCGAGTCATTCATTATTTGAGGGTGCTTCACCTGCTAATAAAAGTGGAATAATTGCAGGGGCGGTCGCTGCTGTTGCCGTAGGGGGTATTGCTGTTACCGCAGGAAAAGCATTTGCTGAGGATAAGTTAGACGATACAAAAGACTTGTTTAACGATCCCTCTCCTGAGTTGGATAAAAAGGTGGCTATTCCAAGTAAACCTGCTGTGGATGATTTGGGGTTAAACGATCTAGGCTTTGATAAAGACTTAGACTTTAGTCTTCCTGATACGCCACAAAATAATGCTCAGTCTGATGATTTAACATTGGATAAGTTACTTAAGGATACTGGTAAAGGATCGTCTGTGCCTGATCTGTCTTCCTCTAATACATCAGCGGATGACTTCGATCTTTCTTCTTTAAACGATATGCTCAATGATGTAGACCAACACAAGCCTGATGGTGTCGCGCCACCTTCTGCTTTTGATAGTAAAACAACAGGCTTAGGTTCTGAATTTGAAGATTTATTGGATCTTGATTTAAGCGATTTAAGTGATGAATTATTAGCAAAACCAAACCCAATAGATGAAAAGCCTGTAGATCTTGGTTTATCCCGTCTGAATTTAGAGTTAGATAACGATAATGACCTCAACAAGATTTTACCTTCAGGTAGTCCTTATGCGGCTTCAAAAGATGATGCTTATGAGGATAATTTATTAGGTGATCTTGATGATGACATGTCTTTTATGGATTTTAACGATGGAGAGCATGATTTAAAGGAAACTCAAGTGAGTACCAAGTTAGACTTAGCAAGAGCCTATCTTGATATGGGTGATATAGAGGGTGCTAGAAACACATTGGAAGAAGTCATGATGGAAGGGAATGATGATCAAAAAAAGGAAGCAAAAGAATTATTGCACCAAACAGGTTAGTTCTTAAATTAGAGTGTATTGGTTTTATATTTTAGGTTTGGAAAAATGGCTCGACATAGACTATATTGTTGATCCTTTATTTTCCGTATTAATCTAATTCAATGAAATATGCTGTTTGTGTCGAATACGATGGAACCCCTTTTTGTGGTTGGCAAAAGCTTTCTCATGCGCCCTCTGTGCAAGAAACAGTGGAAAAAGCGTTATCAACAGTTGCTAATCACTCCGTTGATATTATTTGTGCGGGACGAACTGACAGTGGTGTTCATGGTCTTGGGCAGATTATACATTTTGATTCTGATGCAAATCGTGATGATAAAGCTTGGCTTTTGGGAGGAAATACAAATTTACCCTTTAGTGTTGGTTTTCAATGGATAACAACCGTTGATAATGATTTTCATGCTCGGTTTTCTGCTTTAGATCGTCGCTATCGTTATATTATTTTAAATCGAAAAATGCGCCCCTCTTTATTGCATAAGCAGGTTGTTTGGTATCATAGGTTTTTAGATGAAGTAAAAATGCAACAGGCCGCTGATTATTTAATCGGAGAGTTCGATTTTTCTAGCTTTAGAGCCGCAGGCTGTCAAGCACGACATGCAAAACGAGAAATAAAACAGCTTAATATTACGCGGCAGGGTGATTATCTTTATATTGATATTTGTGCTAATGCGTTTTTGCATCACATGGTGAGAAATATAGTGGGTAGTTTGTTGGATATCGGAACAAGGCTAAAACCACCCGAATGGTTTAGTGAATTATTGTTATTAAAAGATCGCAAACAAGCAGGAGTCACTGCTCCAGCGCATGGTCTTTATTTTGTTAATGTGACCTATCCTGAAAAGTACCTCTTACCTAAAGCTCGACCCTACCCTGAATTTACCCTTTGAATCTTTTGTATCTCGGATTCAAGCTCAAAATGATTTTATCTGACAGTTTTTTAATAAGGCGAGCAGTGCTTTTCCTTTGTCGAGTGTTTCTTGGTATTCCTCATCAATCGTTGAGTCATGAACAATACCCCCCCCCACCCAAAACCGAATAGTCTTTTGATTATAGACCAGTGTGCGTATTGCAATATTGGTATCCATATGACCATTGAAATCTATATAGCCAATGGAACCACAATAAACCCCGCGTCGATGTGGCTCTAAGGACTCTATAATTTCCATTGCACGTATTTTGGGAGCGCCTGTGATTGATCCCCCTGGAAAACAGGCTTTTAGTAAACTAATCGCATCGTGGTGATGTTCTAATACACCTTTAATCGTGCTGACTAAATGATGTACTGTAGCATAGCTTTCAAGCTCAAAGAGTTTAGGGACATGAAGGCTACCTTTTTTACATACCCGTCCAAGATCATTGCGAAGTAGATCAACAATCATGACATTTTCGGCTTTGTCTTTTTGGCTTGAGCGCAATTGTTGTTGTTGTTGATGGTCTTTTTTAGTATCACTTAAGCGAGGGCAAGTGCCTTTAATCGGGTTTGTTTCTACCTTATTTTGTTTGTCAAGCCGTAAAAACCGTTCAGGTGATGAGCTTAATATTTCTCCAAAGGGCGTATTGATATAGGCAGAAAAAGGAGCTGAATTGAGTCTTCTTAGCTGTTGATAAGCGATCCATGAGTTGCCTTTTGCACTTGCAGAAAATCGTTGTGTTAAATTTATTTGATAACAATCACCTGCCATAATAAATTTTTTAATATTTTGGAAGGCTGTTTTATAGTCTTGATAAGAAAGGTTGGAACGGATAGCGCTGGTAACATGAAAAGAAGCGCTGTGGTGCGGTGTAGTTTTTTTTAAGTCAGCATCAGATGTTTGACTAAAAAGAGCAATTAAACCTTCCCACGAAAATTTACTCTGCTGTCTGGCAAGATGCCCTGTTAAATAGCTTTTTTTTAAATGATGATCAACAACAACAGCCCATGTATAGATACCGATAGCCATTTCTGGTAATTGTTCGGCATCTTTTGCAATACACGGTATTTTTTCGATAGTACGTGCTAGATCATAGCCAAAGTAACCTAAAGCGCCCCCATTAAAAGGCAGTGAGTTGTTCTTATCTTGTTGTGGTCTGTGATCTTTTAGGGCGGAGCGTAATACATCAAAAGGGGAGTGCTGATATTTACATTGCTCTGTTTGTGTCTTTACTGTGGTGATGTGGTTGTGAGTAGTAATGGTTGTGACGGGTTCGGCTACCAATATATCGTAACGTCCTGCATTCTCTGAGGGGAAGCCACTATCCAAAAAAATACTCCAATGATCTCTTGCTATGCAAGAAAAGAGTTGAGAAGAGTTTTCAAAATAAGGAAGCTTAACAAGTTGATTCATTGTATAACCATTATCAAGTGGTTTTAAACGGTTATCGATAAAGGAAAGGAAGTGGATTTACCGTCATTTTTTTGTTGATACTTGATCTGTAGCAAGGTGTATATTAACTAATACTTATAGAATAAAGATTGATCATTATATTTATTTTATAAGGAGGCATTATGCTTGATGTTCTACTCAGTGATATAGGGTTGCTATCGCTTTTTACACTTGTTTTCATCTTTAGTTTTTTTGGCTACCTCATTTATAAGCTGAATATCTTGTCTAAGCAACCGCCTGCACCACCATTAGTTAAAACGGATGACTAATCTTGTCCTTAGTTATAACCTCATATTATCGACCTATTGAATAGAAAGTGCTGTTAGCCTGCCGCTAGGATCTACACTATAAACGATATTATTATCAACATGAGAATAAATGGGCTGACCTGCTGACCCTACTTTAATACGAGCTGCAAACCCTCCTTTTGTTGTATTGATAAAATGTAAATGACCTTCTTTGTCGCTAATGACAAGCAGGTTTTTATTAACAACCGTTGGGCTTGTCGGTGTTCTACCGATTAAGTCATCCATTTTCCATAAAGGTTCACCTGTTTGACGTTCTAGCTTCCAAACATTGCCTGCATCATCGGTTGTATAGACACCAGTTTTATCCGCATCAGTACCAGTGTGAGATGAAAATTTCTTCGCCCAATTAATTTTTCCTGTTTTGGCATTAATACTTGAAATACGTCCTTGGAAACTGGTTGAAAATAGCGCATTGTCGATATACTTAATTTTCCCATCAATATCGACCATATGGTCTAATTTATTGTTGCTGTGGGCTAATGTTAGTACTGCCTCCCATATTAGTCTTCCGCTCTGTAGATCATAAGCAATCAACTTGCCATTATCAAAGCCAGTTATGGCGTAGTTATCAACGAGTATAGGCGTGCTTGCGCCATGAAGTGATAATACAGGCGTTAATTGTTGTTGTTGCCATGCAATGTCCCCCGTTTGGATATTAATCCCGTATAATTTTCCGTTAATACTACGAAAAACAGTTTTTCCTTTTTTAATACTTGAGACACTAAGAATTTCAGACTTTAAATGCTTAATCCATAGTGTTTTTCCTGTTTCAGCATTCAATGCAAGGGCATTACCCTTATCCGTACCCAATAGAATAATACCGTCATCACCATTAAGACCACCGCTAATGCGTTCCTTGAAGCTTTTTTTCCAAAGTAGCTTTCCTGTTGTTTTATTCCATGCTGAAAGGTCATGCCTTCCCGCGACAATAATTGCAGTGGAGTTGGTATAAGGATGTAGAGGATTGTGTGAGGAATTCTCACCTATTTTTACTTGCCATAAGGTTGTTATTTTTTTTGTTGGTTGATGAAGGGCTTTTAGTGGTGCAATTTTTTCTGTAGGTGAAAAAAAGGAGCTACCCAGAAAACTTTGTCCGCTACAGCCTTGTAGCATGATCAAAAGAGTCGATGACCATAAAATAGGTAGCAATTTTTTCACGTTTTTTATGCTCCTTCACCAAGGTTGTTACGTTTCATTTTTAAATATTGAACGGGGCTACTGCCTGCACTCAATATAGCACGATTATAAAACTCCCTTGCCTTTGTGGGATCTTTCTTAGCAAGGTGCAAATCACCTTTCAGCTCATCAACGAGTGAATGATAGGCAATGGGTAGGGCTTCATTCAATAGTGTATTGGCTTCTTTTAGCTGGTTATCGGCAATGAGCATACGAATGAGGCGTAATTTTGCAATACGAGCAATATTCAGTTGACTGGTTTTAACTGCGATTCTTAGTGATGTGATAGCTGCTTTATTCTCTTTTTTAAGATCAGCCTGTTTTGCACTTTGAAGGGAAGCTAAAGTTGCATAAGGGGTTTCACTATAGTCATTAGTGAGTTGTTTGATAGTGCTATCTTTGTCTGCTGTTCCTGTTTTTATTTGTGAGAATAAAGCAGATGCTTCTTTTGCTGTGGTTATTTTATTGGCTTGCCATTGTTGCCAGCCAAAGGTTCCAGCGACGGCCAAGGCAATGCCTGCGGCTACGGATGTGCCATTATCCCGCCACCATTGCTTCAGCTCTTCTGCTTTTTCTTCATCTGTCTTTAATTCACTCATTTCTTCCCCTTAAAGGTGTTAAATACCTACAAAAAATTGTGCTAGGTATAATGATTTCTATTCTATTTTTTAGCTTTTTTAGGTCTCTTTCATAAGCTGTTTGAACTTATGCTCTCATCATTGCCAAGGTTAAAGCTTTCGGTTTTAAAGCTTAAATTCTAGGATGAAGGATGCCTTTTCTGATGGATACAATAATTTACTGAGGCGTATTATTCTATCGTGAAATTAGCCACACTTCCTTTTATAAATGGTTTTATATTGAGACGTTTCCCTTCGACATAAATTTCGACACCTGCGGCATTGCCGATACGAAAGGTCATGGGTTTTTGGAGCTTTATTTCTTTTTCATCACCTGAAGGGGATAAGGATTCGAACACCGTTTTTCTGTTTTTATCTTTAATTCGCATCCATACTTCACTTTTGAATACAAATTTTAAATTTGTCCCTTCTTTTCCTTCTAATGTTTTTTTATCATCTGCTTTTTTATCAGTATCGGACTCATCATTAGCATTAGATTCCTTTTTTAGAGGATTTTTTATCGTCTCTATTGCTTTGTTGTCTGAACTATTGGATGTTTCTGTTGATGAGTGTATTTTCTCTGTTAGTGCTCGTTTTTTATCTTGATCAACTGTTTTTTTGATAATAACGTCATCAGGTAAGGGAGCAGGCATCTCAGTGCTTAGTAGTGGGGTATCATCACTACTATCGAGCCAACTTCTTTGGGCGGTTTGTTGAGAAAAACCTGCCCATGTTTCATCCATCCATTGATTAACTGTAGGAATTAAACCAATACTGGCAATTGCAGCGAGTAGTAAGACAACTAACCCTAAACGAATCAATGCAGGAGAAATGAGTGGTTTTTTTAAATGTGAATTACGCAAGGGTTTAAAGTGATGTTCTAAATCTTTAGGGTTAGCGCCGCGTTGCTTTTCATACAGGCTAATAATTTCTTTTGGATCAATATCTGCAAATTTAGCATAACTGCGTAGATAGCCGCGTACATAAGGTGGCTCAGGTAATGAATCAAAATCTTCTTCTTCTAAAGAACGTACGATTTCGGGTGATAAGCAAAGTGCCTCGGCAACTTCATAGATATCATGACCACTTTGGTTACGATATACTTTTAATAATGCACCTAGTTTTCCCTTATGTTCTTCATCTATTTGTTGTTCTACTTGTGGTTGTGTGTCTGACATTACGCGTAGCCTATCTTAATTCCGTTATTTTGTGTTGATTAAGTTTGCTTGATAAGGGATCAGGTGTGTGCGCGAAACAACACATTATTTCGTGCACATCCTCAAAGTGAGGGTTATCAAGCCAAAACTTATTTTAACAAAGGGGAGTTTTAAGGAATATCGATGAAATATGCAGGGTTATGTTCTGATTCATCTTTTTAGTCAACATAGTTCATGTACACTCCAAATTTACTCTTGAACCGTCCTTGTTCAGTCTACTATTTTTAGATCTAATTCGCATTAGTCTGATGGTTTAAAATTTAACAGCTCTCTGATATATTTTTATCCTTTTTTTGAGATAAAAAATAATAATTTAGTTTATCACCTTGTTTAACCTAGTATTAGAATGACCTTTAATTCTTAAAGGTGAAGAAAGTTTTTAGTTGTGCTTGTTTTGAACTATTCAATCAGTACGATGAAGTTATATTATTAACTGACTAAATCAACACTTATTCGTATTATTTATTGCCAAATAATCGTAGTTTCTTTTCTGAACAGGCATTTGCCGTTTTTAGGTTACCTAAAGCAGTATTGATTTTACTACATAAACTTAAAGATTCGGGTGCAACAGGATTTTTTTCATCATAACGAAGTAAAAAGGCCTGAGCTTTTGGGAAATTTCGTTGATCATAGTTTAATTTTGCCATTTCGAATAGAGCAGAGCCAAAATTAGGGTTTTTAGTCAGTGCTTTTCGAAAATATGTCTCAGCTTGTTGGTCTTTTTTTACCTTTCGCAAGCAAATACCTGAGTTGCTATAAGCAAATTCTGGTGTTTTGTAAAAGGGGTTATTTGCTGCTTTATTAAACTGGATAATGGCTTTATTGTAGTGACCTAATTTGCAAAGATGAGAACCATAGTTGTTTAATAAGTTAGGGTCATCACTATTAATGCCTATAGCGGTTTTAAAATGTTGTGTCGCTTTTTTATTGCGTCCAATGCGTTGTTGTAATAAAGCATAATAATGATGAGCATTACTTGAATTAGGATTTTGTTCAAGTGCTTTTTTTAACTTCTGATTGGCTAGCTCTATACGACCTGCGTGTAAATATTTTGCACCGAGTTCGGCATTGAAGCCTGCTGCACCAACTTTATCTAATTTTTTACTTTGAGTACAGCCCGTTAAGTTAAGAAATGAACTGAAAATTAGGAAAAACAGAAGGGTATTGCGTATTTTTATTATTATAAAGGGCATGGTTTAGGTCTCTCTTATTCTATCCGTGCAAAATGAATTTTCCGACGACTACGGTCATTGACTTGTCCTGCAAGTTGCCCACAAGCAGCATCAATATCTTCTCCCCGTGTTTTTCTGGTCATCACAATCAATCCTGATGCAAGTAAAATATCTCTGAACTTATGGATACGGTTGTTGGATGACCGTTTATAACGGGTCTCAGGAAAAGGGTTAAAAGGTATTAAGTTAACTTTGGATGGTATCTCTTTTAGAACACTAATCAGTTCTTTGGCATGTTGATCGGTGTCATTGATACCATCAAGCATCACGTATTCCACTGTAATACGTTCTCTAGCCGCTTTTCCCTGCATAAAACGCTTGCAGGCTTCCATTAGTACTTTAATAGGATATTTTTTGTTAATCGGTACTAATTGATCACGTAATGGATCATTGCCTGCATGTAATGAAAGGGCGAGCGAAACATCAATTTCATCTCGCAAACGATCAAGCGCAGGGACAACGCCAGAAGTACTGAGTGTAACACGCCGTTTGCTTAATCCATAAGCATTATCATCCAGCATTAAGTGCATAGCATCAATGACATTATCAAAATTAAGGAGGGGTTCACCCATACCCATCATTACAACGTTACTGATCACGCGTTCACTACTTGCATCAGGTTGCAAACTGCGTTTAGCAGCCCATAATTGTCCAATAATTTCACTAACGGTTAAATTGCGATTAAATCCTTGGCGTGCGGTTGAACAAAAGGTGCAGTCGAGGGCGCAACCAACTTGGGAGGAAACACACAATGTACCTCGGTCTTTTTCTGGAATAAAAACAGTTTCGATACAGTTGCCATCGTCAAGGCGTAATAACCATTTATGCGTACCATCAACCGAGGCTTGATCGAGAACCACTTCGGGTGCACGGATTTCGGCAACGGCAGCAAGCTCAGCACGTAGTGCTTTACTGACATTGCTCATTTGAGCAAAATCATCTACCCCTTGTTGGTGCATCCATTTAATCAGTTGTGTTGCCCTAAAGGGTTTTTCACCCCGCTCAATTAATAACGCTTTTAATTTATCGCTGGTGAAATCAAGCAGGTTAATTTTCTTTTTTTCTTGAGAGGTAGGGTATAAGCGAGGTTTTTGGGGTATTGGTGTGTTATTCATAATGGAGATTAGTAACGATTAGCGAAGGGTTTAGTTGCGTTTTCCCCACTCTAACAAGAACGCTTAGCGTTAGTCATTACGGGGTATTTTAGACGTAGTGTAAGGTTATAACGGGTCAAATAGAGAGCTTGTGAATGACAACAAGGTTAGTATCATGCTCCCTATTTTAGCAGGGCTTTATCGTGTGCGTGGGCAAATTTCATCGGCGGAAAAGAAATAGTCCATTTCAATTTGTGCATTTTCGGCACTGTCTGAGCCATGAACTGCATTTTCATCAATGCTTTTAGCAAAATCAGAACGAATCGTTCCTGAAGCAGCGTCAGCAGGGTTAGTTGCACCCATAAGCTCACGGTTTTTAGCGACGGCATTTTCGCCTTCCAATACCTGCACCATCACAGGGCCTGAAGTCATAAATTCAACTAATTCACCAAAGAAAGGACGTTCTTTGTGTACCGCATAAAACCCTTCGGCATCCGCTTTGGATAAATGCTTCATTTTAGCCGCGATAATTTTTAGTCCGCCTTCTTCAAAGCGAGAGTAGATTTGTCCAATAACATCTTTAGCGATAGCATCAGGTTTAATAATCGAAATAGTGCGTTCTATAGCCATGAGTGACTCCATTTAATAAGTAGTTAAAATAAAAAGTTATTTTTCAGGGATAGCGATACCGTTTTGACGCAACATCTCCGATAACCGAATCAGCGGTAAACCCACTAAAGCGGTAGGGTCATCCCCTTGTAAGCGTTTAAAGAGACTAATCCCTAAACCCTCTGATTTAAAGCTGCCTGCACAGTGATAAGGTTCCTCAGCGAGAAGATAATCCTCAATTTCATCATCCTGCAAGTCTCTAAAATCAACGTGAAAAGGAATGAGGTCTAATTGATAAGCATCGGTATTACCATTGTATAGACACAAGCCCGTTAAAAAGCTAACCCGTTTTCCCGCGCTTTCTTGAAGTTGTTGTACCGCTTTAGCATGATGAAGTGGTTTACCTTGAATGACACCATTGAGTACGGAACATTGGTCTGATCCAATCACTAAAGCATTGGGGTAATACGCGGCAACCGCTTTTGCTTTTTCTAACGATAGACGTTTGACATAATTCTCAGGTGCTTCTTGTGCTAAAGGCGTTTCATCAATATCAGGAGAAGCGGTTATAAAGGGAATTTGTAACCGTTGAAGCAATGCTTTTCGAAACGGTGAGGTCGAGCCAAGAATAATCGGTTGTGGCATGATAGTGGTATGCATTAATGCGAAAAAAGGCGCGCATTATAGCGGTAATTTGATATTGATAGTAGTGATGAGGACGAATAAAAATAGAAAATAATAAAAAATTACAGAATAGAGCTTTACAGTAGGGGGCGATAATTTCTATAATCCCGCGCCTATGTTAAAAAGGCTACCCATTGAGATTGATCCATTTCGTCTCGTCGAACAACGCATGTTACTGGAAGGTACATTGCTCATTAAACACTTTTCACGATTGGAGGGACTGTTAGCGAGTGATGCGGGTGAACTGCACGTAAGTTTGGCGTTTGACCGTACACCAATAAGACGCTTGCCGATGATAACAGGTCATTTAAGCGGTGAGTTGCAATTAATTTGTCAACGCTGTTTAGCGGCAATTTCACATTCTATTGATCACGACATTAAGCTGGTGCTGGTTAAAACCGATGCGGAAGCGGAACGTTTACAACATGAGTTTGAAACATGGTGGGTTGAGAATAATAGTCTCTTTATGCAAGATTTTATTGAAGATGAAGTGTTATTAGGTTTGCCCCACTCTGCTTTACACAGGGTTTGTGAACCCTTTAAACCATTGATTGAAGCATTACCTGAAGCAGTAGAAATGCAAGAAGATAAGAAAAATCCTTTTGCTGTTTTAAAAGATTTACAGCAGTAGGGTGTTTTTAGAAATATCCTAAATAACAGACAGTATTTAAAGACTGAATTACCGGAGTAAGCCAAAATGGCAGTACAAAAAAGTAAAGTTACACGTTCTCGACGTGGTCAACGTCGCTCTCACGACGCATTAAAAGGGCCTACCTTATCCGTTGATGCGGTATCAGGTGAAAAGCACCTACGTCATCACATGACACCAAACGGTTTTTATCGTGGTCGTCAAGTGATTCAGCCTAAAGATGTCTATGTCGATGAAGACGACGATTAATAGGTTGAATAATGAATAACAGGACTTAAACTGCTAAGTGTTAAGGATTGTTATCCAAGCGAAATCGCGGGCTTTGTCCCGCGATTTTTCGTTATAGCAATGGAAAATTGCTTAAGAGTCCAATGCTTATCATCTTAAAAACTCAATTAAGCTAACCGTAGATATTTTCAGGGAAAAATTATTGATCTGAAAACTATCGTCAGTTTTTTATGCTATTGTGCGACGTTATGTGAGGATAATTTAAAACGCGCTTAGCATTTTAATGCTTCTCCTGACGTGGTAGGCAGGTTTCTGAATCTCTGTTAAAGGCAGAGTGAACAATAGGAAAAATTATGAGTTCCCTTTATAGAATATCGTTAGATGCAATGGGTGGCGATAATGGTTTTCCTGTTGTGGTTGCTGCTGCGATCAGAGCTTTGGATGAATACGATGATATTGCCTTGGTGCTTGTGGGTGATCAAGATAAATTGGCAGAGGAAGTAAAACAGCACAGTAGTACATCACTGGATCGTCTTAGCTTTCACCCTGCATCTGAAGTTGTGACAATGGATGAATCACCTGCGTTAGCGCTACGAGGAAAAAAAGATTCCTCAATGCGAGTGGCGATTAATCTGGTTAAATCAGGGGATGCTGATGCGGTGGTTAGTGCAGGAAATACAGGTGCTTTAATGGCGACAGCGCGCTTTGTGCTAAAAATGTTGCCGAGTATTAATCGCCCTGCCTTGTGTACTGCAATTCCAAATTCAATCTCGCATACTCATATGCTAGATTTAGGTGCAAATATTGATTCATCAGCAGAGCATTTATACCAATTCGCATTGATGGGGTCTGAATTAATTCGGGCAATTGATGGGGTTGAAGCCCCTCGTATTGGTTTATTGAATATTGGTGAAGAAGAAATTAAGGGTAATGAGCAAGTCAAATTAGCCAATGAGTTGATTAAACAAGGTGATTTTAATTATCTCGGCTTTGTTGAGGGTAATGATATTTTTAGTGGCAAAGTGGACTTGATCGTCTGTGATGGTTTTGTTGGAAATGTTGCACTAAAAACCTCCGAAGGCTTGGCTAAAATGTTATCCACCGAGCTAAAAACAGAATATACCCGAAGCTTTCTACGTAAAATTGCTGCCTTTGTTTCTTTGCCTATCTTAAAGGGTTTTACCAAACGTTTTGACCCGCGTCGTTATAATGGCGCGAGCTTATTGGGCTTGCAGGGTATTGTGGTAAAAAGTCATGGCAATGTAGATGCTTTAGCCTATTCCAATGCGATTGGTATTGCGCGTAAAGAAGTGAAAGCACAATTACATTTGCGGATAAAATCTCGTTTAGCCGCACGCACTAATTAAAAAATAATCATTCAGGATAAAAAATATGTTTTCACGCATTGCGGGTACAGGTAGTTATTTGCCATCTAAGGTTGTTACTAACCATGATTTAGAAAAAATGGTAGATACCAGTAATGAGTGGATTATTGATCGCACGGGTATAAAAAAGCGACATATTGTGGGTGATAATGAAACCACCTGTGACCTTGCTGAGAAAGCGGCACGTGCTGCAATGGAAATGGCAGGAAAAACAGCACAAGATATTGATCTTGTGATTGTGGCAACCACAACCCCTGATTTAGTCTTCCCCAGTACCGCATGTTTATTACAACGTCGTTTAGAAATTAAGGGTGGAGGAGCGGCTTTTGATGTACAAGCAGTTTGCACAGGGTTTGTTTATGCGTTGGGGATTGCCGATAAATTTATTCAAAGTGGTTCGCATCGCTGTGTTTTGGTGATTGGTGCAGAGACCATGTCACGTATTGTCGATTGGACGGATCGTAATACCTGTGTTCTGTTTGGTGATGGTGCGGGTGCTGTTGTTTTAGAAGCCAGTGAAGAGGCGGGTATTCTATCAACTCACCTTCATGCTGATGGACATTATGCCGATTTATTAAAAGTCGATGCAGGCATCTCTAAACAACCTGAGTTATTGGCCAGTACCTTTATTGAAATGCGCGGTAATGATGTGTTTCGTGTAGCAGTAAAAACGTTGGGGCGTATTGTGGATGAAACACTGGCACATAATCAGCTCGAAAAATCAGATATTAATTGGTTAGTGCCACACCAAGCCAATATTCGTATTATTAAAGCCACCGCAAAAAAACTAAAAATGTCGATGGATCATGTCGTTGTCACGGTTGGTGAACACGGTAATACATCGGGCGCTTCGATTCCGTTAGCTTTAGATACCGCCGTGCGAGATGGTCGCATTAAACGCGGTGAAATTTTATTGCTAGAAGGTTTTGGCGGTGGTTTCACATGGGGATCGGCATTGATTAAGTTTTAAGGTGAAGTTAATCATACTATGAACGATCATCCCTCTAATGGTTC
Source organism: Cocleimonas sp. (assembly GCA_023146545.1). Classification (GTDB taxonomy): domain Bacteria; phylum Pseudomonadota; class Gammaproteobacteria; order Thiotrichales; family Thiotrichaceae; genus JAGLBW01. The sequence goes on along the minus strand of JAGLBW010000152.1, from coordinate 3,127 downwards.
TGATCCTTTTGATAGTGCGCATTTTTTAAAAACTGTGCCGCATCATTCGGGTATTTATCGTATGTTAAATGCTCAAGGTGACGTGCTTTATGTGGGTAAAGCCAAAGATTTAAAAAAGCGAATCGCCAGCTATTTTCGTCGTCAATTAGCCAATGCGCGTCTTTGGTCGATGGTTAAACAAATACATGAGGTGCGAATTACCCTCACGGCAACAGAAGCAGAAGCTTTTTTGCTGGAAAGTAATCTGATTAAAAAGCACCAGCCCCGTTATAATATTTTATTGCGTGATGATAAAAGCTACCCCTATATTGTTATCTCTCAACACGTTTTTCCTCGTATCAGTGTGCATCGTGGTGCACGCAATGATAAAGCACAGTATTTTGGCCCTTACCCTAGTGTATTAGCGGTTAAAGATGCGTTGTACCGTTTGCAAAAATTATTCCAAGTACGTCAATGTGACGACAGTTACTATGCCAATCGTTCGCGCCCTTGTTTACAGTTTCAAATTAAACGCTGTACCGCCCCCTGTACCGATGAAATTAGCCCAATAGATTATCACGTCGGGGTTAAACATACGGTTCAGTTTTTACAAGGAAAAAGCCAACAAGTGATTGATGATTTAGTTGCAAAAATGGATCAAGCTGCAACAATTCTTGCTTATGAAAAAGCAGCACATTATCGTGATCAAATTGAAACCTTACGTAAAATCTCTCAGCAACAATATATTGAAAGTGAGGGTGGGGATGTTGATGTGATTGCATTGCAATGGGCGAGTCATATCGCCAGCGTTCAAGTGCTAACCATTCGTGGAGGAAGCAACTTGGGCAATAAAAACTTTTTCCCGAAACTACCCTCAATTGACCAAAATGAATCCCGTATTCTCAGTGCTTTTGTTTCACAATATTATCTTAATCGGAAAATTCCCCAACAGTTGATCTTAAACCATTGCCCTGAAGACAAAACAACCTTGGAGGAGATGTTATCGTTAAAAGCAGAGCGTAAAATCAATGTAGTCTACAATGCACGAGGAGCGCGACGTAACTGGGTTGAAATGGCATCCCGTAATGCGCTACACGCGTTGCACGTTCATCTTAGTGCTAAAAAAACGATCCAACAGCGTCTTAAAGCCCTTAAAATAGCGCTAAATTTAAGCAAGATTCCACAGCGTATTGAATGTTTTGATATTAGTCATACCCAAGGTGAAGCAACGGTTGCATCCTGTGTTGTGTTTGGGAATGAGGGCGCAATGACATCAGAGTACCGACGCTATAATATTGCAGGGATTACCCTAGGTGATGATTACGCCGCAATGAAACAAGCGTTACAACGACGCTTTAAACAGGTTGAAGAAAGCCAAGCAAAATTACCTGATCTTCTATTGATTGATGGCGGTAAAGGTCAAGTTACGCAAGCCTTAGATGTGATACACGAGGCTAAACTTCAATGTGTTCAAGTTGTAGGGATTACCAAAGGAGAAGGTCGGCGAGCCACGAGTGATACCCTGACCATTGCGAAACAAAAAATAGCTTTGGATACGTACTCAAGTGCTTTGCACTTAATTCAACACATCCGAGACGAAGCCCATCGTTTTGCCATTGCGGGACATCGTCAACGTCGTCAGAAAGCACGTACCCGCTCGCCATTAGAAGGGATTCCTCATTTAGGTGTTAAACGCCGCCAAAATTTATTAAAACAATTTGGGGGTATGCGAGCAATAACAGTTGCAAGTATTGAAGAGTTAGGCAAAGTATCGGGTATCAGTCCTCAATTGGCTGAGAAAATTTATGATGTTTTTCATGGAAAATAATAGTAATGATATTTAACCTCCCTATTTTTTTAACCTTATTAAGAATTGGTGCTATTCCGCTGGTCATTGCTTTTTTCTTTATGGGTTACCCTTTTGCGGCCTCTATCACCTTTAGTTTGGCGGGTATTACCGACTGGGCGGATGGTTACTATGCACGCAAACTGGATTTAGAATCTCGCTTTGGGGCCTTTTTAGACCCTGTTGCGGATAAGCTCATGGTGACGGTTGCCTTAATTCTCATTGTGGGTCGAGAAGCCAATCTTTGGATCACACTTGCCGCGTGTTTTATCATAGGACGTGAAATTGTGATCTCTGCTTTGCGTGAATGGATGGCGGAAACAGGTCAAAGCAGTAAAGTTGCAGTTGCCTCATTAGGTAAAATAAAAACCGTGGCACAAATTTTATCCCTAAGCTTTCTTCTCTACAATCAACCCCTGTTTGGTTTACCCCTGCGAGAAATGGGCCTAGTGTTATTAGCCATTGCAACCGCGCTGACAATAATTTCAATGTTTCAATATTTAGCAAGTGCCTTTGGGGGACAAAATAATAATGAACATTGATATTTTTGAAGCGGATTTAAACGATCCTAAGCAAGCCGACGCTTTTCTTTTTCTACTGAACCGTTATGCGCTTGATCCGATGGGGGGAGCACAGCCCTTATCCGCCTGCGCCCTCAATAACCTAATCAGTGCCGTACAACAGCGCCCTACGATACGCGTTATTCTAGCGGTTGTTGATGATGTCCCCGCAGGTTTGATTAACACAATGGAAGGGTTTTCCACCTTTGCTTGTCAGCCACTGCTCAATCTTCATGATGTGATGGTGGATAAACCTTTTCGCGGCTTAGGTCTAGCACGAAAGATGCTAACTAAAGCAGAAGCTTTAGCGCATTCACTGGGTTGTTGCAAACTAACGCTTGAAGTCTTAGACAATAATCAGATTGCCAAAACAGCATATACTAAGTTTGGGTTTGAAAACTATCAATTAGTCCCTGAGAAAGGGCACGCTATTTATTTGGAAAAGAAACTGCTCTAGGGCAAACAATCGTTACCGTAATAATAAGCCTTTGATTAACTGGATGCCTTGATAGAATTTCCGCATAACTAATGGCATTTTATTGCCCTGTTTACCGCCTTGTTCAATAATCTGATGATTGATCTGCTGAACAATAAACTCAGGGGTTGTAAAAGCACCCGTTTGCCAATTAATATAACGAGGATAAAGAATTAGCGTCGCGGCGACCAACTGATCCAAGCTTATTGCATTGTTTTGATCAGGATTACGGCGTGCTAAGGGGTGACGATCTTGTGTTAATCCCCA
>JAGLBW010000151.1 GCA_023146545.1 Cocleimonas sp. | reverse complement strand
ATGCTAATATCCTCTAACATCAAATCACAGTGTTGTTCAATAAGGGTAGGGTCAACCTGACCTTGGCGATTGCCACTGATGACATCAGGATGCGGTTTATAGATAAGGTAAGCATTAGGATGTGCTTGGCGTACCGCAATAATCAATGCTTGATTGGTACTAATATCAATGCCTCCTTTTTTTATTGAAGCATCATCCTCTACCTGCCCTGGAATCAATACAATACGTTGCTGTGGCATGGGGTTAATCAAACACTCTGCTACGCGATGTCCCGAATTATACTTGCTGATCTGATGCTCAATCAATAAAGCCCGTAAGTTTGCCGCACGTTTCAGTAATGCACGATCAAATGAAGCGTGTTGTAGCATGTACTCTAGATCACTTGCATGATGAGGGTCATAATAAATTCCCCGATGATCAATGACTAAAGACGCGGGGGCGGTTAAATCACTGCCAATCCCGACCGAGCGAATAAAACCATCCTCCATTGCAGTAATGGGAACATTAAACGGTTGGGACAAGCCTTTGGCTTCTGTTTTGTCCTTACTCGACCAAGTGATAATTTGGCAAGATGAATCAAATCCTTTCTCCATAGCCTGTTTAGCGCAGGAAATAAACTGAATCTCATTATCAGGCGATTGTAAAAAGCGCCGAATATATTGCCGTTTCCATAAGCTAAACCCAAAACAGAATAAACGTCCTGAGGTTATTTGTCGTCGTGACTGCTGTAAGCTAAAATAATCTAATATATCCTCTATTTCACAACGCACTAAAGTGTCAGGGTGAACATAACGGCTGTAATCAATATAAGCGGCATGAAACACCTGTTCCAAAGTCCGTGGTGTAGCACGACGTTTCCAAACCGCTAACGGCTGATCCGCTCGATCATCGGTAAGCCCCCAGCCTGCATAAAATGGCACACCAAAACAGGTCACAGGTTTGCCCAACATCAATGCTTCAAACCCCATTTGAGACGTTGCAACATAGACATGACTCATTTGCTTAATTAAAGCCAGTGGATTGATATTATCCGCAATAATAAAAAGTCGAGGGTGATCCTTTGTCAACGGTAAACAGCCTTTTTTCTTGCCTGCAATCACATCAGGGTGTGTTTTGATAATAATATTAGCATTAGGATGCTCAGCAAGTGCCGCTTCTAGCATCTGTTGAAAAGTATCTCTTGTTGCATAAGCGTACTTCAACGACATATCCCCTGCGGTTTGATCCACAACGAGTATATTGTCACCTTGGGGTAATAAATCAGTGCTTAGATCAAAGGGTGTGTTGTTGTATTTGGAAATGTGATCGTGACGAATTTTTCTAATGCACTGCTTAGCCCGTTGGGTTTGCTGTTGACTATAATCTTTATGGACTAATGAGGTTTCCAGATCAGAGGCAGTGGTTGCATCATAATAAATTCCTGAAGCATCAACCACCAGAGAACAAGCGGGATCACCTAACACACCTTGCCCGCAAGAATGTAAAAAACCATCTTCCAGTATAAGATAGGGTATCTGATGACGGCGAGCAAAGCGCACTGCTGATTTTGTATTCGGCTTTCTTCCCCAGCCTGCAACTAAATCAACCTTATCCTTAAGCTGTGGTCGATAACAAACCGCCGCGACAGCTAAAAAAGACGTTAATTGTGGTTTTTTCATGATACCAGTAGAAAAAACACCCAATTTGTTTTTTTCTTGTTTTTTTTTCATCATAGTGTACTAAAGTAGTAGGCTTGAAGGGCATAGTTTAATGAGTCGATAATATATTTTGCCCCTGCTTTTTATAACGATTAAAAGAGAATACTATGACGCTACGCCATCTTTTGCTACCGATTATCATCATACCCTTTCTTGTGACTAACCTAACAAGTTGTGGTGGTGGAAGTCCTTTTTCATTAGAAGGTGTGGCTCAAAAAGGAAGTTATTTAACAGGTTCATCCATTACCTTTACTCAGCTATCGCATAAAGGTAAGCCAACCGATAACATTATAACGAGTACGATTAATGATAACTTCGGTCATTTTTCCATAATACCCACTTGGTATGACTGGACAAAAATAACCGTCACAGGTTTGTTTTTTAATGAAGACCAAGGAGTAAACAGCACCATTGAACTCACGCTAAACAGTTTACTTGATCTGGGTGACTCATCAGGAGAACTTAATGTTAACCTCTTTACCCACCTTGTTGCCGCCAGAATACAACATAAGATTAACCAAGGGGAAAAACCAACACCGTCACGACAACAGGCATTACATGAGTTGCGTAAACTCTTAGATTTAGGTAACTCACCGATTGAAAAGCTTAATTTAGCACATGATGCTCAGCGTGATAATGCCATACTACTCGCGTTTTCAGCAGGTTTTATGGCGGCAAATAAAAAGCCTGAAAAATACCCCATGCTGTTATTAAATCTATCTGATGATTTTGCAGATAATGGTTTATTGGACGGTAAGGCGAAAGGCTTATTTCAACGTATCGCAACCAGTGCAGGACAACAAGGACGGTTAGATCATTTATCCACACAACTAAAGAAACAAGGCTATAAAAAACCACCAACCCAAAAAACATTAGGTGAAACACCAAAATGGTTTAATACAAAAGCAAAGGGTAATAAAGCCCCTACTGCCAATGCTGGTCTCGATCAAACCATTGATAAAGGAAAAAGTGTCACCTTAAAGGGTGTGGGTTCTGATACGGATGGTCATATTGTCGCTTATCAATGGTTAAACAATAAAAAAATTATCGGTCAGTCTGCCAGCTTAGTGCTGAATCAATTAACAAAAGGGACGCATCATTTCACGCTAAAGGTAACGGATAACCAAGGTAAAGTGGCATCGGATAGTGTAACGATTACGGTTATTGCCAAGGCAGTTGTCGTGGTGAATAAAGCACCGACTGCTAATGCAGGTCAAGACCAAACGCTTATAGAAGGGCAGGTTCTTCGTCTTAAAGGCTCAGGTACAGACCCTGATGGTCGTATTGTTGCCTACCGTTGGTTAGAAAACAAAAAAATTAGGGGGCGATCTGCAACTTTAGCGTTAAGTAAACTATCACTCGGGAAGCATCGTTTCACCTTGATCGTGACTGATAATAAAGGCAAAACAGCGTCTGATAGCCTAACCGTTACGGTCAAACCTAAAGCTGTCGTCATTATTAATAAAGCCCCTGTGGCGAATGCAGGCAAAGATCAAACCGTTAACAAAGGGCAACGGATTAGTTTAAAAGGTTCGGGTTCTGATGCAGACGGTCAGATTGTGGCTTATCAATGGTTAGAAAATAAAAAAGTATTAGCACAATCAGCAACCTTAGTGTTATCCCAACGCTCATTAGGACAGCATATTTTTACGCTGGTCGTAACGGATAACCAAGGTAAAACGGCATCAGACAGTGTAACGATTACCGTCAAAGCAAAGGTTGTTGTGGTTGCTAATAAAGCACCTGTGGCGGATGCAGGGCAAGATAAAAGCATTACGCTAGGACAAAGCATCACACTAAAGGGGGTTGGAAAAGACAGTGATGGTCAAATTGTGGCTTATCAATGGGTAGACAGTAACAATACACGTTTAACTCAAAAAGCAAGTCTACAGTTAAGCAACTTAGGGCTAGGGAAGCATCGTTTTACGCTCCGCGTCACGGATAACAAGGGGTTGACTGGGGACGATAGCGTGCTGATCACGGTTGATACCGCCTCCTTGCCCCAACTTAAGGTTAATTTAACCGATGAGCGTTGTATCACACAAACTATCCTTGGAGATACATTGCACCTTAAATTAAAAGGCATATTAACGGGTGGGAAAACAGGCTCAGGAACTGTCTTTATCACCCGTTATCGTTCAGCAAATTGTGGAGGGGCTGAAATAGCGCGACCTTCTTACCTCCCCTCGGTGACACCTGCAACCTATAAAGTGACTAAACTTGTCGTCGAGCAAGGGCAGCGTGTTGGTGTTCTGACCATAACCACCCTCGGACAGAGTCGAAGCAGTGCGATAAAAATTGATGCTCAAGGAAAGGTCACTTTAAAAAAATAACGGAACGTCGTTTCTGTTGCGCTTCTATTTTGGTAGTCTTTAATTAATGTTTGTATGGTTTCTTTAAGCTTAGACTAAAGTTGCTTTGAAGGTGTAAGTTGCTTTAGTTATTTGATTGAAAATCAAAATAAATAGTGTGTTTAGGGGTGTGTTTTTTATTATCTGATTGATATTTAGTTGATTAATTGATTTTATCTAAAAGTGTACATTAATTGTTTCCTTGCAAGGAAAATGATATATTGCGAAACAGATTAAGCGAGATCGAGATTTTATAGGTAAAAACGATATTGTTGTTTTTTTCCAACAAAAATAACGAAAAGGCTTGCTTAGTAAAAAAGATTATACTAACCTTTGCATTATGTTCATCAGGTGAGTACTTCAAGACATCTTAAACGATGAAATAAATTTATTTGGTTTATCGAGAAAACACGAGGATAAAATATGTTATCAAAGAATAAAATTGTGCTAGCAACGGGTCTTCTAGCTCTATTTGGTGCGATGAACGCTGCACAAGCTGCTC
>JAGLBW010000150.1 GCA_023146545.1 Cocleimonas sp. | reverse complement strand
GCACTCGATATACTCGATAAGGCATCGGTCAATCCTTTGTTGATTGATTAATGAAGTCCTGCGGTGTTGGTCTAAACAACTCAGCGGGGCGAATGATTCTAAACCACCTGATTTATAAGCGAAGGTTTAGAGAACCTAAGAGCATAAAGCGTAAGGTCGTGGGTGTCAAATACAATAAGCAAGCAAACGGGTAAAATCTATGGGAAGTGGACGTCATTAGGGTGAAAAAGCATCGTTTCCCTGTATTCCGCGTCGCTTCATGTGGAACGAGCCAAACAATTGGGCAACCACAAGGGATTGTCCCAACGAGCCCCGATGCCCCAACGTTTGTGGAATACAATCCATTGTGGTTGCCCTATTTGTGACTCCCTATTTATACTTGCCTTCTATTTTCATCAAAATATAGCAAAGGCAAAAAATTACGAATTACTTCACTAATAACAACGGCAGTTTGCTACGGGTATTGAAGTTCATTTCGGGGTTGTCTCTTGAATAAAGCGCTACAGAAGGGCCGCCATCAAGATTAATCACGCTGAGTTTATGATCTTGGAAGATTGGCTTTTTTAATAGTTTGTTGGCTAAGTCATTGAGTGTGGTGGGAAGGGTTGCAATGATAAAGTATTTATTGCCATTTTCGGTAACACCAAGGAGTGTTCTCCGATAACGTCCTTTTCCATTGAATGAACCATTAATATACTGATTGGTTACTTGGTTTTTGTCGAGAATTAAAGGCCCTGTTTGAAACTCAATGGTATTTTTATTATCGCTGCTTTTAAATGAACGGTAATCAAAAAAGGTGAGTTGTCCTTTCTGATCCAGCACAGCAACATGCGTGAGTTGTCTGTCTTTTTTGATTGATGCGTAGGTTTGTCCTCGAATTTTCAACCAACCCGCATGTTGTGCTTTTCCTCTCCAGCCCTCAAAAAAAGAAGCATTCAGGATGTATTGATACCCGTATTTTTTGGCAATTTTATTTAAAGACGGTGGATTTTTGGGGAAGTATAGGTATTCAAATGTCCCTTTGAATTCAGCAATAATAAGACCATCGTCTTCTATGTTTTTTGCTTTGGCATTGATTGAAAACCATAAAATGGATAAAAGACAGCAGGCTCTACGAATCATTATCGTCTCCGAGGTTCGGTTGAGCTTGGGTTATACAAAACCTGAAAATGATTAGCAAGTGATGGAGATTAAAAAAGGCGCTTTACGTTGCGCCTTTTTGTTGATGAAGAGGTGATGGATCGTTTATATTTTATGCCTAGTTAAGATTAAACTCCTTGCGTTCTTCAGGTGTTAACGCTTTGGTATCAGGCATTTTATGGGCGATGCCTTTGTGACAATCAATACAGGTTTTGCCTTCTTTGAAGCCTGCAATGTGTTGTGGTGAAGCACGACGACTTTGCATTGAGTAGTCCATTGAACCGTATTCATGACAATTACGGCATTCTCTGGAGTCTGCTTTTTTCATCCGTCGCCATTCGCTTTTTGCCATTGTTAGACGATAATCTCTAAACTTTTTAGGGGTGTCTATTGTGCCTAAAATTTTGTGGAAGACTTCTCTGGAGGCTTCAATTTTACGGATCATTTTATGTGTCCATTCTTTGGGAACGTGACAGTCAGGACAGGTGGCTCTTACACCCGTGCGGTTTTGATAGTGAATGGTTTGGCGGTATTCAACGTAAACATTCTCTTTCATTTCATGACAGGAGATACAAAACTCTTCTGTATTGGTTATTTCTAATGCGGTGTTAAAGCCACCCCAGAAGATAACGCCAGTAATAAAACCCATTATCACAACGCTAATAACGGAACGTTTACTTAAAAAACGTTTTGTTCTTGCAAACATGTCGTAAACTCCTTTAACTGATTACTTTAAGTCATCAACAGGTTTGAATTCATTCTCAACTAATGGCTTAGCATCTACTTGAGGTACATGGCATTGGTTGCAGAAATAACGTCGAGCAGCAACGGTTGATTGTGCATTACCCTCACGGTCTTCAAAGTGTGTTTGACTTATTTTGGTTGCACCTGATTTTTGATAGGTTTTCCAGCTATGACAGGCAAGGCATTTATTGTTGTTAATGGTGATTTGATATTCACGGACACGATGCGGGACAAGCGGTGGTTGTTGGAAGTAGTTACGCTCAATCGGTGCTCGGTCTGCGGGGAGTTGTTTTGATTTAGTGGGTAATGCCATCTCCTTTAGCCCGTTATTGCCCCGCAATGAATTGACTCCCGAAAAATCATAAACGGTCTTTTCGATAGGTTTTGTCATAACCTTAACTTTTTTTGGCTCAGGTGCTTTTTCTTGTTCTGATTTTTTAGCAACATCAGGCGCTTCTTTTGATACTTTTTCTGTTGATGTGGTTTCCGTTTTTGTTGTCGCAGAAGGTGTATCCTCTGCTAAGGTATTGGTGGTTGAACCTAGCATGAAGAAGGTCAATGCTATTGTTAAAACTACTTTATTTTTCATTATATAAGCTCTCATCTAATCCATCCTTTGGATGTTTCCAAGTTATTTTTTTAAAGCGGGTATCAAACTTAAAGACATTTTCTGCACAGACATCAATACAGCGACCGCAGTTGGTGCATTGGCTGGAGGCTATTATTGATGGAATGCCTTTTTCTGCGCCTTTAAGCGGTTGTTTTATAATTTGTTGTTCGGGACAAACAATGAAGCAGTCCATACAGTCATCACATTTTTCGCGTTGATAGGCATCGACTCGAATCAGGCTGTTTTTTCCCAGTAGGCTGTAAAAAGCGCCAACAGGACAAAGGTGACCACACCACGCGCGGCGGCTGACGGCAAAATCCAGTAGAAAAATGGCTAAAATCATTCCCCATGCTAAACCGATACCAAAAATCAGGCTACGAAACACAGTCGAGACGGGATTAATTAACTCCCATGCGAGGGTTCCTGTGATAAAGGAAAGCAGTAGGGTAAAGCCTAATATCCAAAAGCGGGTCTCGCGTTTCATGGTAACACCACCCTTGATTTTTAACTTATTTCTCAGCCATGCGGCAATATCAGTGACGATATTAATCGGGCAAACCCAACTGCAATAAACCCGCCCACCTACCAATAAATAAAAGACCAGTACGATCAAAGCACCAATAAAACCTGTGGTGATCGGCCATTGTCCTGTGAAAATTGATTGCAATAAAATATAAGGGTCAGAGAGCGGAATCACATCCAGCGTTAAACTGCTACTGAGATTGCCTTTAATCAACCAAACTTCCGTGAGCTTAGCTAACCAAGGGCTGAGCATAAATAAGGCAAGGATAGATAACTGACTGAAACGGCGGAGTAATAGCCATTTATGCGCCATTAGCCAGCCCTTTGTTTCAATCGCTTCTGCGCCTGCGGTTGCCCCTTTTTTCATTACAAACCACCTTTACGGTTTAAGGTGTCGAGCGGATTATCAGGAAAGGGTGTCTCTTTCTTTTCTGAGTCGCCAATCTTTTTTTCGCCTTTGTTAATTAATCCTTTGCCTGAATAGTCATAATCTAAATTATTAGGTAGATTAAATTCATGTTTAACATCGGGTGTGACTAATGATTTTCCTGCTTGCTGTTTTTCTTCCCAACCTAAACGATAATGCGGTGAGCCACCCGATTGTGCTAAGTGGGCAGGGATGACTTTAATTGCTGATTCACCTGTTAAAATACAGGCTTCTTCACATTTTCCACAGCCTGTACAATCGCTGGAGTGAACGATGGGAATCATTGAGGCATGCATACCCGTGCGTTTGTTATGGCGTGTTGCTAAGGTAATGGCTTTGCCTTGTACAGGGCAAACGTTGTAACAGACTTCACAGCGTAAACCTTGAAAGGCGATGCAACCTTCTTGATCAATTACCACGGCTAAACCCATGCGTGAATCATTAATATTGGTGAGTTGATGATCCAATGCACCCGTTGGGCAAGCAACCACACAGGGAATATCTTCACACATTTCACACGGTGTTTGTCGTGCAATAAAGTAAGGTGTTCCTGTCGGAATAGCACTGCCTAACGTGGCTAGGTTTAAGGTGTCATAAGGACAATCCCGTACACATAAACCACAGCGCACGCAAGCCCCAAGAAAATCTTCTTCTTCGATTGCACCTGGTGGGCGAATGGCTTGAGCAGGCAAAATAGCACTGGTTTGACGCGTGTATAAGCCCAGCCCTAAAGCTGCTAAACCTACGGTGCTAACAGTTTTAACAGAATCCTTAAGAAATTTACGTCTGGACTTACGCATAATCGCTGACCGAGTTAGGCTTTAGTGATTTTAATCGCACACTTTTTGTAATCTGTCTCTTTTGAAATGGGGCAGGTTGCATCAAGGGTGACTTTATTGATTAAACGACTGGCATCAAACCAAGGGACAAACACTAAACCCAGCGGTGGTTTGTTTCGCCCACGGGTTTCAATATTGGCAATGATTTCACCACGACGACTAATGACTTTCGCCGCCATCCCGCGTTGTAACCCTCGTTTTTTGGCATCATCAGGGTGCATAAAGATCACCGCATCAGGTACTGCACGATAAAGTTCAGGAACACGACGTGTCATGGAGCCTGAGTGCCAATGCTCTAAAACACGACCTGTACAAAGCCAAAGGTCATATTCTTTATCAGGCATTTCTGGAGGCTGTTCATAAGGCAGGGCAAAGATCCATGCTTTATTATCTTTCTTGCCGTAGAACTGAACTTCTGAACCTTTCTCAACAAAAGGATCATAACCTTCACGGTAACGCCATAGGGTTTCTTTACCATTAACCACAGGCCAACGCAGTCCACGGGCTTTATGGTAAGCATCGAACTCGGCTAAATCATGCCCTTTCTTCGGGCCGTGTGTCCCAAAGTAACGGTATTCTTCAAACAGACCTTTCTGGATATAAAAACCAAAATCATCCATTTCGCTATTAGCATAGACATTACCCGCTGAATCTTTAACGTCTTGTTTTGGGAATTTATCAACATTGCCGTTTTTATACAGTACCTCGTAGAGTGTTTTACCCGCTAATTCAGGTTTCTTTGCAATCACATCGGCTGGCCAAACATCTTCTACTTTAAAACGTTTGGAGAATTCAACCACCTGCCACATATCTGATTTAGCTTCCCCCGGCGCATCAACTTGCTGTCGCCAAAACTGTGTGCGACGTTCTGCATTACCGTATGCCCCTTCTTTCTCTGTCCACATCGCGGTGGGCAAAATCAAATCAGCAGCCATTGCGGTAACGGTAGGGTAGGGGTCTGAAACGACTATAAAGTTTTTAGGGTTGCGATAACCAGGGTAAGCTTCTTCATTTATGTTAGCAGCAGCTTGCATATTGTTATTACACTGCACCCAATAGGCATTAAGTTTGCCGTCTTTTAACATGCGATTTTGTAAGACCGCGTGATACCCTACTTTTCCTGATAACGTGCCTTCGGGTAGCTTCCATGTTTTCTCTGCAAAATCACGATGGGATTTCTTTTTAACCACTAAATCCGCAGGAAGACGATGAGCAAAGGTACCCACTTCACGCGCAGTACCGCATGCGGAAGGTTGACCTGTGAGTGAGAAAGGTCCACTGCCTGGCGTGGAAATTTTTCCTGTGAGAAGGTGTACGTTGTACATCAAGTTGTTTGCCCAAGCACCCCGGGTATGCTGGTTGAAACCCATCGTCCAATAAGAGACGACTTTCTTCTTTGGATCAGCATAGATTTTGGCTAATTCTTCTAGCTGTTCTTTGGGAACACCTGAAATTTCGTGGGCTTTTTCTAAGGTGTATTCACTGACATACTTTTTGAATTCCTCAAAGCTCATTTCCTTTGAACCACCCGCTTTCTTGGCATTTTTAGCGGCTTTTTCGAGAGGATGTTCTGGACGTAGTCCGTACCCTATATCTTCATTACCCTTGCGGAAGTTAACGTGCTTTTTAACAAAGTCTTCGTTCACTGCATCGTTTTGAATAATATAGTTAGCGATGTAGTTCAACATGGCTAAATCAGATTGTGGATTAAAGATAATGGGCAAATCAGCTAAGTCAAAACTACGGTGTTCAAAAGTAGACAGTACCGCAACTTTGACATCTTTCCCTGTTAAACGACGATCCGTTAGGCGCGTCCATAAAATAGGGTGCATTTCTGCCATATTAGAACCCCAGAGTACAAAGGCATCGGCATGTTCTAAATCGTCGTAACACCCCATTGGTTCATCGGCACCAAAAGTACGAATAAACCCTGCAACGGCTGAAGCCATGCAATGACGCGCGTTTGGATCAATATTATTCGATCGAAAACCCGCTTTAAAAAGTTTGGATGCGGCATAACCTTCCCAAAGTGTCCATTGACCTGAACCAAACATACCCACCGAAGAGACTAACTCATCAGGCTTTTTGCCCTCATTCGCTTTCATGTCTTTTTTCAGCGCGGTTTTAAACTTCTCTTCCATAATATCGAAAGCTTCATCCCAAGATACAGGGGTGAAATCACCTTCTTTATCGTATTTTCCATTTTTCTTACGTAATAACGGTGTTTTCAGACGATCTTTTCCGTACATAATCTTGGAAAGAAAGTAACCTTTAATACAGTTAAGACCACGGTTAACGGGTGCATCAGGGTCGCCTTGTGTTGCGACTACACGTCCGTCTTTGGTACCGACTAAAACAGAGCAACCTGTACCACAGAAGCGACACGCCGCTTTATCCCAACGAATTTTTGTGCTTTTTGCTTCTGCTGTTTGTAACCAAGGAATACTGACCCCAGCGGCTGTTGCAACGGCGGCAACAGCATTTGTTTTAATAAAATCACGCCTTTTCATAAATAATGACTCCTAATACGTTAACCCAGCTATTTTTGGTGTTTGGATTAAATCTATTTCTTTGTTTTTTTAATTTAATTATTACTTTATTGGTTGGCTAACCAATCGTCTTTAGCGATAATCTACAATGCGAAGGGATTACTCATCGTCAAGTGTTTCTGTGTGTTGATAAATCATCGAAGCGGACAACACCCCTTTGATTTTTTGTAAATCACTAATACGCTTGCCTGTCTCGCTATAGTTGTTGGATTCAACAGTAATGACCATTTTTCCATTTTCACCGACACCATGAACTTCTAAGCCTGCTATTTCATCAAGCATCCGTGCTCGCACCTCCTGCATTTTTTCAGGCAAAACTTGCGCCATTACGCCACAAATACTCATGGTTTCAGCTGCTTCGCTCGTGTTAATCATAAAAAATTACCCCTAAATTTATCGCTTAAATTGCTCAAGCTAATGTGCGCTAAGCCGTTAATGTTATTGATTTACTGGGACAAACATAGACGCACGCGCCACACCCCGTACAGTGCTCATTTTCTATTATAGGTATCGCCACCCCACCGACTTTTAACTGGAACCGAATAGCCCCTGCATCACAGTGATCACCGCAACTACGACAGGTCACTTTATTGATGGATAGACAGGTGGATAGAACCTTCGCTTGCAAAGCCCATGCGCTATTGATTGTGTTATTTTTGGTGGAAAAGGCATCAGCGGTACACCCTTCAACACACTGTTTACAAAAGGTACATTCACCGCGTGAAAAATCGACTTCGGGATAACCCCCATCGCCTTTAATAATAATGTTTTCTGGACAAGCCTCCGCACAGTCATCGCAACGAGTACAGTGTTCTATAAAGCTATCAATAGAACGTGACCACGGTGGGCGAATCGCCGTTTTATTGTAACGAGGACTACGTCCGCGCAAAAAAGCCCGTCGTCCTAAATTGGGTGTTGCCATATTTAATCCGTTTTATTTATCCGTCATTTTCAGGATGTAGCTGTACTGAATAAGCAGTGTTTCTCCCCAGAAACTAATAATTTTTATCATTAGCCTATGTGGGGTATTTATACCATGCATATAATGAATAACACCTTAACTTACATTATGTTGAGAAAAATCAATATAAGGATATAAATCACCACATAGCTTATATTATCCTTATCAACCTCTGTTTAAAAAGAACAAGCCACCACATGCCAATAGTAGATAGAGACTAAGGGCTAATCAGCAACATATTGATTTGCTAATATACCTAAAATAAAGATTTTTCTTATTAATCTAAGTCAATGAAGATGATAGATTTGCAAACGAGTAAACAACCTAAGAGCAGACCCTTTAACGTAAAATCATTGGACCAACAGTCGATACCTAAAAGCGTATAAAGGACATCGAGAAAATAGGATAATTATCGATAGGTTGTGATAGTTTTTATCTTTGTTGAATTCAGCGAAAGCTGTTAGTCTTTAGTGGTAGGGAATTTTAATTAAAAATTATCGTTCGGGATTTTCTTAAGGTAAGACTAATTACCCCCTATAATATCCGTTTCTAATAAGAGGATAATCAATAAAAAAACGTTTATACAATATTTTATTTCTGTGGCTCTTTAAAGTGGTAATTTCCTTTGTAAAACGCAAGTTTCTTAAACGCTAGGGGCTAGTTTTCTACACCATAAAAAAGGTGATATTACTGTAAGGCGAAGCGCACAGTAGAAAGATGTTTTCTCTGTGTCTTCTGTTCGCTCTATTGTGTCGCTTTTAGTTGGGTTTATTCACTACATCACGTTCAGCTTGTGCTTCCAGTAACTTTTCGATACGCTCTAAGCGTGACTCCATTTCGGCAGTGTGTTCTTTGATCCAATGGACTTCAGCTGCTTCTCCTTTACCTTCCTTTCGATTGTATTTTTCATGTACTTCCTGCAAGGTTTCAACCACAATGCCGATCATCATATTAAGAAAAACAAAAGCAACGATAAAAATAAAACTGAGGTAAAAAGTCCAGCTAAACGGATAAACCGTCATTGTTTCGTACATCACTTCTGTCCAACCTTCAAAGGTGGCAATACGAAATAGGGTTAGCATGGAAACGCCAATGTTGCCCCAAAGTGTAGGGTTGATCTCGATAAAAAGAATAGAACCAATAGCGGCATAAATATAAAAGAAAATAAACATCAATAAAGACACATAACCCATACGTGGAATCGCACTAAAAAAGGCATCCAGTAAGATTTTCAGCTCGGGAATAATAGAAATTAAACGCAACACACGAAAGATACGCAACAATCGACCTAATAAAACCGTTTCACTGCCATCCAATGGGATGAGGCTAGTGGCGACGATTACGCTATCAAAAATATTCCAAGGGTCTTTTAAGAAGTCCTTAATGCTTTCACTTGCAATCATCCTAATAATAATTTCCAAGAGAAAAAACAGGGTAATAAACCAATCTAAAACTTTAATAATCTCAACAACCCATGGCGGGATGGAAGGATAAGTTTCAACCCCAATAAGTAAAGCTGAGAGAACAATCACAGCAATAATAAAGCTTTGAAATAGCCCATTATTACGGAGCGTTATAAAAAAGTGTTGGACACGTGCTAATTTCATATTGAAGGGTATGTTCTGGGGAAGCTGGAAAGTATAGGTTAAGCCAAAGTAATTTGCATTTAGCTTATTTTTTAGTGTGATTAAGGTGCGATTAAATTTTGCTATTTAGGATTATTAATGATAAATTAAGCTATTCTTTACTATTAGTAAAATCTATCATTAACTAGCAACTATTTTCAGGTTTTCATTCGCGTGAGGCCGTAAACGGCTGGTATTATCCTCACTAAACAAGTTTGATCGTAGTAGCGTTAAACGACTACCATCTATCAAGTTTAAGAGCAGAGTACTTGATCTTTGTAAATTACACTTATAAAATAAACTTATAGGCAAATTGAGTGCTTTAATTAATCATTCGTTTTAGCTTAATAAATAATATAAAAATAATAAATAGTTCAAGGGGTTACCATGAAGATAAATTTTCGATCGACAGTATTGCTTTCAACAGCAGTTGCCACAATATTATTACTTAGTGGTTGTGGTTCTAAGGCATCAGAAACATTGGAAATGTCTAAGTCGATGTATCTTTCAACATTTTTGGAACTCCATCAAGACTATTGTGAAAAAAAATTTAAGACACAAAACTCCTTAAAAATAGCGCTCAATAAAGATCAACGCTTTTCCTTAGCACAAGGTTTTGATGGTGTTTATGAAACACACATCAATAAAATTAGCTTTGCGATATCGCCTGAAACGGATGGATGCACAACAGATGTGATGATTAAAAACCGTATTGCAGGCGGAGTTATGTTCAATTTTGAAGACATCAACAAAGCACTCTTATTAAAAGGCTATAAAGACTTAGGCAAGATGGCAAAACGTAAGAAGGATGTAGGGACTGATCAATCTGAAGTGACGATCATGGAAAAAACTTATCTTTCACCAAAAGGTGAAATGACAACGCTTGATTTTCCTTTAGATAAACAAGACAAATATTATATGACCTTATTCGCTGAAAAATTTTCCAAAATCAATAAAGAACGTTTAAAATCTAAACATCTATTAAAAATGGCGGCTCGGTAGCTACTCACTTAGCTTATAAAATTATCGTGTTAAACACTTTGTTAGTGCGATAATTTTAGCTTTTCTTATTATTTTATTTTTCGAAGCTAAAAGCTCTAAATCTACATTTAAAGCTGTGTTATCTCAACAAACAAGAAGCTCAACGAGATGAAAAAGAAACTAAGAAACTGATAACACTTATTCGATATTCACCTGCTAAATCACGAAGAAAATGAAACGTTAATGGTCTTGACGCTATCTGAGTACAGATACGCCTAGAATAGCTTAAAGCACCGTTTAGCGATTTTTAAGGTGAAGTATCATGGGGCACCTCATGGAAACCCTAATACGATCCCCCAGCAAAAAAGCTCCCTAGCGGTATTCTACCGCAAATGCAATAATCGAGGCATAGGCATAAGGATCCGTCCTTAATGCTTGTGTCGAGTTATTCAAAACACGGTGAATATGCTTACGCAAGTGAGCATCATCACTCAATTGGCTTGCGGCCAATAAAAAATATTCAGCCGATGGCATCGCACTATTGGGTAAATGACTCAATTGTGTTCCTTTCGGTAATAAGCTCTGGGTTGTCTCTAACCATATCCCCTCATTATAAAATTTCTGCCATGCTGTTCGTGCAATAGCTAACCCTATTTTTGCTGCGTTTTTATCCCCTGTTGATTTTCCCCAAGACAATAAACCCCATGCTACCATTGAATAATCATCTAAAGTTCCCTCTTTAACACCTGCCGATGAGCGACGTAAGGTTTTACCATTCCAAAGACTGGTTAAAAATACGGCTAAGTTATCACCATAAGGTTGTAATGATTGATCATAACTAGAACCTTGTGCAAAAGCGGCTAATAAAAGTCCATTTTGGGAGGCTAATAATTTAGTATCTCTGGGGAGACTTCTGTTCTTATTACGATAAGCTTTTAGTTTATTTTTTAAGCTATTAAATTTTATTGTAAATAATGGCGTCGGTTGCTTTAAACGTTTTGCAATCTCTTCCATTGAACCGTCTCGACGCGGCAAATTTCCAGCCGATAACGCATTGGCTTGATTTAAATTCCAGACCTTGTATGCCAATGCTAATTCATTTCTAGTCAGTATTTTAGATAATTCTTGACGTGTCCACAGATAAAAACCGCCTTCCTCATTGTGACTATCAACTGCTGAAAGGCTGGAAATATAAGCATTATTTTCCCCACGCATTGATTCAATCGCAAAATGCAACGTTTCCAATGCCACGTGGCGGTATTCAGGGCTACGATAATGTTCTGCCGCATCAAAATACAACACCGCCATTAAAGCATTGGTGTATAACATTTTTTCAAAATGTGGGGTATCCCAAGCAGGATCAATAGTATAACGATAAAAACCGCCGCCAATATCATCGTGTAACCCTTTGCGTGCCATTTGATTCAAAGTGAGCTTTAAAAACTCATCTACTTTGGGATCTTTTTTGCGTTTATTAAGGGTTAATAAGGCAGACAGTTGAGGGATTGAAGGAAATTTGCGGGTATCAAAGCCACCTTGTAAGGTATCTGCATTTTTCATCATCAGTCTAACGAGCTGATCTTGTGATTTTTTAATCGGCCGCTTAATGCTGGTGCGCTCGTGGGTTTCGAGCAAATTAACCAAGGTTTTATTACGGTTTTTTGCCATATCCTGTAAGGCTTGTTTATCTTCTTTCCAACGGGCTTGTAAGCGTTTAAGCACCACCGCAAAATTATCCCGTGGTAAATAAGTCGCACCAACTAAAGGATAAGCCTCTGGGGTTAAAAATACATTCAGCGGCCAACCTGCACTACCTGTTGTAATTTGTACAAATTCAATTAAGCGTTTATCTAAAACAGGGTTTAATTCTCGATCCACTTTAATCGCGATATAATCCTTATTTAATAAATTAGCAATTAAGGGGCTTTTATAACTTTCCCGTTGCATGACATGACACCAGTGGCAAGAGAAATAACCAATGGAGACTAAAATAATTTTATTTTCTTTTTTTGCTTTTTCTAAAGCGGCTTGATTCCACTCCATCCAGTTAACAGGGTCATCACCGTGCATCGCCAGATAAGGCGATGCATTGTTTTTCAAATCATTCGCAGAAGCGGTAAAGGTAAACAGTAAAAAGGTAAACAGTACAATATATTTCATTTCCTTATATCCTAGCCCTAGGTGAAAGTAATATGATGTTATTTTTTAAATTGTTTCTGTCGATTATAACGCATAAAACAAGGTTTTAGTTTCAAGAAACATTATGATAACTTTAATCTGATAACACAAACTGAGTCAGGTTTAACGCAGGGTACACTCTTTATATGTCAGGAAATAGCTACGGAAAATTATTTACAGTGACCTCCTTTGGAGAAAGTCATGGGGTTGCCATCGGTTGTATTGTCGATGGCTGTCCTCCCGGAATGGAACTATCAGAACAAGATATTCAAGGTGACTTGGATTTACGCAAGCCTGGTACCAGTCGTCATACCACACAACGCCGTGAGCCTGACCAAGTACAAATTTTATCAGGGGTCTTTGAAGGAAAAACCACAGGCACACCCATTGCATTGATCATTCAAAACGTGGATCAACGTTCTAAAGATTACTCTGAAATTATGGATCGTTTTCGTCCAGGTCATGCCGATTATACCTATTATAAAAAATACGGGTTTCGAGATTATCGGGGCGGAGGGCGTTCTTCTGCTCGTGAAACGGCAATGCGAGTTGCTGCTGGTGCAATTGCTAAGAAATATCTTAATGAGAAATACGGCATTGAAATTCGAGGCTACCTGTCTCAATTAGGTTCGATCAAAGCCGAACAGCACGATTGGAACGAGATTAGAAACAATCCTTTTTTCTGCCCTGATGCGAATAAAGTCCCTGAAATGGAAGCGTATATGGATGCACTTCGCAAAGAGGGCAACTCTATTGGTGCTAAAATAACCGTAGAAGCGTCTCATATTCCTGTTGGATTAGGTGAGCCTGTTTTTGATCGGATTGATGCCGATATTGCGCATTCGATGATGAGTATTAATGCCGCAAAAGGGGTGGAAATTGGTGCAGGTTTTGACTGTGTGACTCAAAAAGGCACAGAACATCGTGATGAAATAATGATCGATGGTTTTGATGGTAATCAAGCTGGTGGCACCTTGGGCGGGATTACTTCAGGACAAGATTTAGTGGTACACACCGCATTTAAACCCACTTCCAGTATGCGTATTGCAGGTAAAACTATTAATTTGGAAGGTGAAGCGGTCGAAGTCGTTACCAAAGGTCGTCACGATCCTTGTGTCGGTATTCGTGCGACACCCATTTGTGAAGCGATGCTAGCGATCACCTTAATGGATCATGTCATGCGTCATCGTGCACAAAACCTTGATGTCACGACCTGCTTACAGGATATCCCCGCCGCTTTATAATCATTTAACTCCTCTAACCCAACACTTTAGCTTTGCGATGCAAGGCTAAAGTAGTTTAAATATTCTATGAAAAAATCTAATCGGCAAGCCCGAAAAAAAATCAAAAAACAACTGATACGCCAAACAGGAAAAGCCTTAATCGACCATCAAATGATCCATCAGGGTGATCGTGTTTTATTAGGTCTATCAGGTGGAAAGGATTCACTTGCCCTACTTCACTTACTCATTTATTTTCAAAAAATTGCGCCAATACGTTTTGAACTGGGTGCGGTTACGATTGATCCACAAACAGGAACATTTGATCCATCACCCTTAATACCTTATATGGAGTCCTTGGGGATTGAGTATTTCTTTCGGCAAGAACCCATTATGAACATGGCCGAAAGTCATCTACAAGGTAACTCTTATTGTGCTTTTTGTGCACGTATGAAACGGGGCAGCATTTATGCGACAGCACGCAAAAACCAATACAATGTGATTGCATTAGCTCAACATCTGGATGATTTAGCTGAAAGTTTTTTAATGTCAGCTTTTCATGGCGGACAATTGAAAACAATGAAAGCAAATTACACGGTTAAAACGGGGGACTTACGCATTATACGCCCTCTAATCTATGCGAGGGAACAGCAAACGGCTGATTATGCTCAATCTGAAAATTTGCCCATTATCATTGAAAACTGTCCTGCTTGTTTCGAAAAACCCACACAACGGGAGCATTTTAAACAATTACTAGCAGCAGAAGCGCAACAAAATAAGCATTTATTCGGGAGTTTATTAACGGCAATGAAACCTTTAATCAATAAAACATCGGCTTAATTCATCGTTAAGCTGCCGCTCTAATAAAGGCAGGGTAAAGGTGTTCTGATTCATTAATGATCCGTTTCCAAACTAGCTCAAAAATATCTTCGGTATCACTGATAAATTGTTCATGGTTTTTAATCCGTAGCGTTCCTTTTTTGCACCACCTTTTGGTGTATTGTGCAATCACACGCTTGATTTCAACCGATCCCGACATAAAATCTCGGGCTGTATTTTTAATATCCGCATCATTATGGATCATCATGGACTGGTAAAGGTTTCTGTCTTCGGTGTTAAGGTGTTCTCTAACAAGGTCAACATAACGAAAGAAAATATCACACATTACTTGGGTATCACATAGCTCTCGATTTCGAATCAAGACGCTTAATACTTTAGAATGTTCAGCAATTTTATGGTTACTTTCCTTTAAAACATCAAGGGATAGCATGGTTATTTCTCCTAGGGGTAAGGGGTGCAAGAAACCTATCGGTCCTTAAAAGACGCTTATATTAAAAATGTGCAGATCTTTTCTAGAGTGTAGCCTTATTTTATATAATTTGCGTTAATCTGAAGCAAATATAATAAAAAAATTCTTATTTTATAATGGATTAGCTCAATGTATCGGTTAATTTTATTAGACAACCATTTTTTATTTACTTGATTGTTTTTTAATCTTTTTTAGGTTGTTTTAAGCTATACGTTAAGATCAATTAAGTCTAAAAAGCATACACTCTAGTAATCAACAAAGACCTTTTAGTTTAAACCTCTTTCAACATAACGAACAATTGGTCTTTTAAATGTAAACGTTCTTTTTTTAAGCCTTCCACGACAAGATCAGCAGGTGTTTCAATCCCTTGTTCAATCCGCTTTAGTTCATGATTTAATTCATCATAGTCTTTAAATAAACGTTGAAAGTGTCGGTTGGACATTTTTAAGGTATGGATTTGATCATGAAACTCAGGGAATTCATGGTGTAAGTCATGAGGTTCTGCAAACATAGTTAATTTCCTTTTTTTAAGTTAATAATATACCCACAAAGAGGTATACCCCATTCTATAATAAACTGAGGACAAAGACCTTAATCTATTTTATAAAAGGGGGTAAAAATTAATCAGAAAAGGCTAAAAAAAGCGGGGTACAAAAATTAGGCTTCATTTTTTTGTTCTGCACGCTGTAATGAGGCGGTAATTTTTACATTATCAAGCTGTTTGCCAATCAATACAATCTGGGTGCTGGGTTTTTCATCTGCTCTCCAAGGGCGATCAAAATAATTGACAACTCTTGAGCCAACCGCTTGTAATACTTGGCGCATCGGCTTATTTTTAATCGCCATAAACCCTTTGGCACGGTAAATATTATGGGTTTTAATCAATTGATTCAGTTGTGCGATGAATAGCTCACTATCAACGGTTGCTAAGTTAATCACAACCGAATCAAAATCATCATGTGCATGATGATGATGTTTCCCGTGCGCATGATGATCATCATGATGAGAAGCTAATGCTTCAATGCGCTTTTCGCTAGCGGATGCTAACCCTAAAATAAGTTCAGGATTAATTTCTCCCTGTTCAATACGAAGCACTTTCACCGCGTCACTAACAGACGATACAATAGCTTGCTCGATGTGCTGAGCTTGTGCATCCTTAATCAGGTCACACTTACTAATAATCACTAAATCAGCCGCATTTAATTGATCTTCATATAATTCTTGAAGGCTTGGATCATGATCTAAATTATCATCGGCTTGGCGTTGTTGTTCTATTTGATCATGATTATTAGCAAAACGCCCTGCTGCTAAGGCAACCCCATCAGCAACAGTAATCACAGAATCCACCGTAAAATGGCGTTGTACTTCGGGCCAATTAAACGCTTGAACTAAAGGTTTGGGCAATGCTAAACCTGATGTTTCAATGAGAATATGATCAATCTCATCACGTCGTTCCACCAGTTTTTTCATGACGGGTAAAAACTCTTCCTCAACAGTGCAACAAATACAGCCGTTCGGTAACTCATAAATACCGTCATTCAGTACACTGACGGCTTGATCATCACAACCTTCAACAGCACAACTGCGGAGTAAATCAGAGTCAATATCCATCTCACCGAACTCATTAACAATAATCGCAATGCGTTTATTTTTGGCGTGTTTAATAATATTAGAAAGTAAAGTCGTTTTGCCACTGCCTAAAAAACCAGTAACAACTGTTGCAGGGATTTTGCTAAGATTCATAATTGATTGCATACTACATTAAAAAAAAGAGATGATAGTCCTACCGACAAGCCTTATTCAATGACTATCAAAATAAATTACGTTGTTGAGGTTGTTGTGACCATAAATCAATTTTAGGAATATCGTGTCTCAATTCATTCATTTTCATTGCAAACCGTTGCGCTAACTGCGGTGTCTTTTGATTACTTGGTGTATGGAAAAAGATATACGGGGTTTTGCCCTCATCAATCCATTGAATCAACTTCTGCGCCCACTGATCTAAAGCAGGCTCTGATAACTTTAGATCCATAGGACTAATAAAACGTACCATGGGCTGATCCGCTGTGGATAAAACATGCGTCGGGACACGCGGTTTTTTGCGAAGTGCTTTTTGTGTGTCAATATCATCGCTAGGGTTCGAAAATAAAGTGCGGGTATCGACAACAACGCGGTTAATATTATACTTTACCAATAATTGATTAAACTGGCGTTCCTCTTCTTTTTTATTAAAAAATCCCAAATGACGCACTTCAACCGCATAATGAAACGCCGTTGAAAGCGAGGCTAAAAAGGTGTTTAACAATGGCAATTGTGAAGGACTAAAATGACGGCTCATCTGTAACCAAATCATTCCCAGCTTATGTTCAAGCGGTGATATGAGCGTTAAAAAATCATTCGCGTGTTGAGCACAATCTTTTAAACACGCATCATGGCTGATACGTTTTGGAAATTTAAAGCAAAAACGAAAATCATCCGATACCGTTTCTTTCCACAAATTAACAGTGGACTGATCAGGCGAACCATAAAACGTATGGTTTCCCTCTACACTGGAAAAATACTGGCTATACCGTGATAAGGCATTATTTTTTCGATGGCTTATCGCATACCAAGCAGGATGATGCCATTGTGTTAAGCCTATAAAATACTGCATATTATTTATCTATCAATAAAAAAAAGGGATGGTTTTTGATGATTAAAGTTATGATTGTTAGCTAACATAGAAGATCAGCCTAGGCAGATAACCTCAATGCATCATCATTAATTGCAACCCTATTATTATATCGTTGCTAATCATAATGATATAGATTAAATATTTCTTTATTGTAGTGTTTATGCAACACTATTAAACTTTATAATAAAATTGATAACTTGTCTTTATTAGCATTTCCCGATAAGCTCAATGACTTATACGGCTTTGTGAGTGGTGTATTGAGGGTGTTTAGGTCGTATACTCAATAGATAAATTAATATTAATTATCCGTCGAATATTTTCCATCTCCCCTATGTTGTGATCTTTTGTGTTGTTATTTCAACACATAGGTCTTGCTATAGCGCGTTAATCCTACTCACAAATTCTCTATTTAGGAATGAAAATTTAATGACGTCCCATTGCTATAGATATTCACACATTAAACACCAATATTATTATAATATCTGCTGAAGAACGAAGCACATCATAAGGGCTAATGAAACGGCTTCCTCACATCAGCACCTACGATAATATTGTTGTTTTCAGCGATACGACTTAAGTCGTCGTGCCTCTGTATTGGGTATTAACCCTTCATTCCTTAACTTTGAAATACGATGAAGCCTAGGAGGGAACAATGTTTTTAACCGAAACACAACGAAGTCTTATTGAACGTGTCATCAATAAAATTGAAACAGGTCGCCCAGAAGGGGATTACGGGAAAGTATCAATTTATTCTGATGGTCCTCATGGTATGCGGCAAATTACTTACGGACGCGCCCAAACAACAGAGTACAGCAACCTTAGAAAACTGGTCAAAATGTACGTTTCAGCAGGGGGTCTATACAGTGCTGAACTTGCTCAATATGCAGACCGTATTGGTAGTGAATCACTCACTAGGAATAACTCATTCAAGGGGTTGTTACGGAAGGCAGGGCGTAAAGATGCCATTATGAAAAAAATTCAAGATCAGTTTTTTGAACAGTATTATTTTATGCCTGCAATGGTATGGGCAGATGATCATGGTCTTACAAAAGCATTATCTGCATTAGTGATCTACGACTCTTTCATTCATAGCGGTCAAATTTTTTGGTTTCTTCGCCAACGCTTTGCGGCGAACCCACCTTCTTCGGGAGGAACAGAAGAGGAATGGGTTCACGAATACCTGAAAGCACGTCATAACTGGTTGAAGAACCACCGTATAAAGATACTACGGAAGACAATCTATAGAACGAGTGGGTTACTAGCACAAATAGAGAAAAATAATTGGGATCTTAGTCGGTTGCCAATTAAGATGAACGGCACGGATGTTTATCCTAATCGCTAATCCTTGATAAGAGGCGACATCACAGCGCAGAGCGATACAATAATGCAGTCTATTTCCTTTCTCTGCGTTGTGGTGTTGTCGTTTTAAGGCTGCAAACGTACGATCTCCCAACCCTCACTATTACGCTGATATTCAAAGCGATCATGAATACGGGCGGCTCCGCCTTGCCAAAATTCAATTTTTTCAGGAACAATACAATAGCCACCCCAAAAATCAGGCAAGGGAATCTCCCTTGTTTTAAATTTTTGTTTGATACTCTGAAATTGTTGCTCTAAAAAAACACGCGAGTTAATGGGGTTACTTTGATGAGAGGCCCATGCGCCAAGCTGGCTTTTCTCTGGACGTGATAAAAAATAAGCTAACGATTGCGCCGTTGATATTCTTTCTGCTTTACCTGTAATTTCGATTTGACGCTCCAAACCTGTCCACGGAAACAACAAAGCAACCTTCTGATTTTCTTTTATTTCTTTTGATTTTTGACTGTTGTAATTAGTAAAAAAAACAAAACCATTCAGATCAAATGTTTTTAATAAAACCGTGCGTAAGCTGGGTTGACCTGCCGCTGATACGGTAGCTAAGCTCATTGCACTCGCATCCGTAACCCCTGCTTGATCTGCTTGAACAAACCATTTTTCGAACTGTTCAAAGGGGCAATCGGTTAAATCTTCACGTCGAAGTCCCTCTTTTGTATATTCTCTGCGATAATCACTTAAATTCATGGTATTGACCTCTTAGTATTGATCATTCTTCAAAAAACGGAGATAGTATCCTCATTACTTTAATGATTACAAAACGGGCGAAGGAAGTGACTCAATTTTCATTCCTAAGTGACTGTTGCTACAAATAGGGGTTTGTACAGCTATCGTATTTTATACCATAATACAGCATCAGGGAGCCTCCAATAGGCTTGGCTCAGAGCTTCCCATCCGTGTTAACCGTGAGTTTTAGGGTCTCATTGATTCATATCATCTCAGTTTTAGAGAGGATTAAAAAGAGGATACTTAATGACGCTGCTCAATCGAGTTTTCTTAGGAATATCAATCGTTTTACTTTTATCCTTTGCAATGGTGAGCTATTTTGTTGCCACCGTTGATGCCAATCATTACAAAAAGGATATCGTTCAATTTGTAAAGGAAAACACAGGGAGAGACTTACACTTAACAGGGGATATTAAACTCTCCGTTTATCCCAATATAGCTTTCACCTTTGGTGAGATGGCGTTAAGTAATGGTGCAGGTTTTGGAGCGGTAGCATTTGCTCGTGTTAATGCAGCACGTGCAAAAATACGCTTAAAACCATTATTACAACGACAATTAAAAATTGATTCGATTCAACTCGATGGCTTGCAACTTAATCTACATAAGAAAGCAGACGGTGATACCAATTGGCGTTTTTTATTCAATATAGCGCGTAAAACAACCCATAAAAAAGAGAGTGAACTTCCTGACCCTTACCGAAGCGTTTTAACCGTATTAGACGCACTTTTATTAACGGATTTAAAACTGAATCAGATGACGCTTCACTGGCGTGATGACAAACAACAGCAGCGTATTCAAGCCAATAATATCGACCTAACCAGCACTTATCGACCCAATGACAAACGATTAAACCTTAAAATAGAAGGACAGCTTGTAAAAAAACAGCAGCAACAAACACTGCAATTTCAATTAGCAACTGATGTTTTACTCCCCATTAAACGATCCCTTTTTCCCCTTGAACTTAAACCGTTTAAACTGAAAGCATCGATGCAAGGCTTTCCAGTATTAGCCTTTGATTTATCCTCAGACCTTGAGGTTTTTAATAGAATGTTACTCTTTTTACCGCTTAAATTAAGTTTGGAAAATAACCCAATACATTTTAAAAATGCTGAAATTAAAGCCAACCTCAAAGGGGGTTTAAAAGCCCACCTCAACCCAGCAATATTCTATTTTCGTGAAATAGATTTGGAGACCCAAATCAATCATTTTCCACACCCTGAATCCAAGACTACATTACACCTGTTAACCGATGCATCCGTCAGTCTAGCCTCACAACGGATGATCTTAGAAAAAATGCAACTTAGCACCGAAAGCCAAGCGGTTGTTAATAAAAACAGTCAAGTCAGAAGTTTTATTCAGAGTAAAGGTAAGTCTGATTTAGACATCAAGCAACAGACGCTTTTGATTGACCAAATGAAACTCAGTGCCGACACACAACATATTATTGCACCTTTCAGCCAAACTAAAACACAGCTCACAAGTCATTTAAAACTTGATCTTAAAAAATCTCAGTTAGCACTCAAAGCCCTGCAACTGACGACACAAGCAATGCATCTTGTGGATAAAAAAGGACAAGCGACGGTGAGATTAAGCGGTGATGTTTTAGCAAATATCAAAGAAAAAGACATTGACATCAGCAATATGGCGCTTGCTGTTAATGCTAAAGCGTTACCCCAAATTGATGCCCTACAGGCTAACGTCGTCGGTAACTTAAAAGCAAGCATAAACCCCCTATCGCTACGCTTAAAAAAGGCAACAATAACGGGCGAGTTAACAAGTCCGCGCTTATCAGGTGGGCATTTATCCGCAACCTTAAAAAGCCGTTATATGCTAATAAATCCTGAGAAAGAACAGCTAAAATTACACAATATGAAGCTGCAAGCCCGCCTTCAAGGGGGATTGATCAAGCAAGGTGAGTTATTACACCGTAGCAGAGGACATCTGGATATTGATTTAAAAGCTAAAAAAGGGAAAGCACGGCTCAACCGTATTTTATTTCAAATCGGTGATGCAAAATTAACAGGGCGCAGTCAATTAACACGCTTATCTCCTCAACTCACCTTTAGCGGCTTATTTAAAACCAATCGTTTTGAGATAAAACCCTTACTCAATACCTTCGGCTTATCAGCGCCGCCTTTAACTAAAGATAAGACACTGAATAAAGCACAAGCAAGTTTTAGGCTCACCGCAACACCGCATCATGTAGCAATAAAATCACTGAAGCTAAAGGTTGACCGATCCACTTTAACAGGGAATCTATCCCTTGATTATACCCAGCACAACCAATGGCAAGCTAAACTAAAAATCGACCGTTTACCACTGGATGATTACCTTCCCCTTACCAACTATACCCCTGCTAAGCCCTTAGCATTAACCAATGAACCATTACCACAACAATTGAAAACACTGAATCTTAACGCTAGCCTTGACATTGAACGTTTAGATTTTAAACACACCAAGTTTAACCAAGTACAACTGAATATTGATGCTAACAGGGGACTAATCCAACTTGACCCTATCGCATTTCAAGCCTTTAAAGGACGTTATAGCGGTGCAATAAGCCTAAATACACAAGGGAGCTTACCCACATTAACGATGGAGCATCGTTTAGAGCAGCTTCGCATAGAACAATTGATTAAAAGCTTATCCTTAAACCCCTCACTTTCGGGCAACCTATCGCTCAGCACAATATTGAGCACCCGCGGCAATACACTCAGCGAAATAAAGCAAAACCTCAACGGGAAAATGACCGTTTTACTAGAAAAGGGCACGCTAGAATCTGATCATTTAATCAAAAAATTAGCGGTTGCATTAAATAAATTCGAACCCAAAAAAGCCCCAACTGACGCTGAAAGCGAGAGCAGTAAGCCGCTTAGTTTTACACAGTTAAAAGGCGATTGGACAATAAATAAAGGGGTTTTCAGTAGCGATAACCTCGCCCTATTAGCTACTCGTTTTTTGATCACTGGAAAAGGGAATATAAACAGTATTAACCAACAATTAGACTTCAGGTTACGCATCAAATCCCCCCAACGCAATAGCCGCCTGTTTGCACCCTTACGCCTTTATGGATCGATCGACCAGCCACAATCCGAAATAGAACTGAATCAATTGATTAACGCCTTAGTTAATGAGCACCTCTATAAGAAAAAAGAAGCGTTATCAGAAGGGATTATCAATAAAAAAGGAAATGTTATTCAACAGTTTGAAGCACGACAACAAAACGAATTACAACGTTTAAAAGAGAAAACCGAACACGTACGTACACAATTAAAAGCAACACAAGATCGTTTAAAAGAACGCTTACAACAGCAACAAGATAAGATTAAACAACAACAGGAAAAACTGAACCATATGTTAAACGATCGAATAAAAACCCTTACAGGAGAAAACCCATAAAGAAAGGAAAGGGCTAAAGACTAAATAATAAAAAGGGCAAACCCCCTTTGTTATGGCGGTCTTTAGACACATTTCATCACAAATAAAATAATTATATTAGAAGTTACTTATATTCTATATATACTGATATACTGTCCTTACAACTCTAAAAAGATACTCCTACTACTGCCTTATGAAAAATTTAAACAATAATCTAACACTCACCGCTATTATTACCATATTTTCAGCCTCCTTATTAGCGTCATCTATCACCTCTGCACAACCAAATTGGGGAATGCCGTTTACACCCATGCCGCCTCAAATGCCTAACTTTCCACAAACACCACAACCGTTTCAGAACTACGTTAATCCTTTTTCAACCCCCAACATGCCTCATCAACAACCGCCTCGTTTTAGAGTGCCAATGCAACAAATGCAACAAATGAATAACCAGAGGATGGTCCCCCGTTCCATGATGATGCCGCCTCAACAAGTGCGACAAAATGCACCACAGCGTTATTATCCACGCCCAACACAATATCCCAATCGACCGATGGGCAATAATTTCCCAAGTAATTTTGGCATGGGAAATAATACGATGCCCTTTGCATTTCCAAACAGTTTTCCAGCAATGCCCTTTGGTAACAACAACAGCTCCAATCCAATGAAAGGATGGAATAAAGGCTGGGGAAATATGGGCAACAATATCCCCTTTATCCCACAAGGCACAAATAACAACGGAAAAACCAATAAAAAAACAAAAAAAGCATGGGGTGATAAGCGCTATATCTGGCCTGATTTTTACACCAACTTCACCGATGAAGCATGGGATGAAATGATGGGTGGGCCAAGAAAATTAGGACGTATGCCCGGTGGTTGGCGTTTCCCTTATATCAGCACACCAGACCCTGTAACCGTATCCGATGCCATTACCAATCAATTTCCCCCAATTGCAGAAGAAGCAGGCAATATGGTTGATATTTCTAAATGGGGTGTCTTTGACGGCAAATAAAAGGATTAAATCAGTTAACACCTGATCATTTTTTTAGGGTTAATAATGTTTTCCTAACCGACCAAGCACAAAGATTAGGGTCGATTAGGCAACGAACCCAAATCTACAAACGATAATAAAGGTTAGCACCCTTTGACGCTGATAATTTTCTAACACTCCCTTCATGGGCATATCGTTAATCATTGATCATCAAACAACGCTTCCAAGCCTAAAGCATTTACCATGCGTTGGAGTGATACCTTGG
>JAGLBW010000015.1 GCA_023146545.1 Cocleimonas sp. | reverse complement strand
GGAAATATACCGTTTTCTATCGAAACAGTATAAACTATGCCGTCATGAATATTCACCAATCAGCGTATCAAATCCTTATGGAAGTGGATATAGAACGGAAGTTGCTGCTTACTACCACGCTCTATAATGAACATAAAAATAGCAATATTTTGTCTTGTCCTTTTCCTGTCGAAACTATCAATATTCCAGGTCGTCCTCAACAACCGACGCTTGTTTCCCCTAGAAAATTAAAGCACCGAAAATTAAACTCGGCTCAAGGCAGGGCGCATTTAATTCATGCCGTAACGCATATTGAATTTAATGCGATCAACCTTGCTTTGGATGCAGTCTATCGTTTTCAAGCCATGCCCTCTTCTTTTTATATTGATTGGCTAAAAGTGGCTTCGGAAGAAGCTTATCATTTTAGTTTACTAAGACAACGTCTCGAAGATATGGGCTATTACTACGGTCAGTTTCCCGCGCATAATGGTTTATGGGAAATGACGGTTAAAACGGATCATGATGTCTTGATCCGTATGGCGCTTGTACCGCGTGTATTGGAAGCGCGTGGTTTAGATGTGACACCTGATATGATGGATCGCCTCGCGATGGCAGGAGATCACCAAACGGTTGATATTTTAAAAATTATCCTGCGTGATGAGATCGGACATGTTGCCATAGGTTCACGCTGGTATCATTATTGTTGTCAACAGAAAGCAATCGATCCCGAAGCGATGTTTCAATCGTTAATTATGGAGTATATGGGTGCCCCTTTACGCGCTCCCTTTTATACCGAAGCCCGTTTACAGGCAGGTTTTAGCCAGAAAGAATTGGATGAATTAATCACAATGGAACAGCAGTGGCAACAAACAACAAAGCATTGAACGAATTATCAATTATTATACCTTTTCGAGCGGATGATCAGAGGCAGTACTTAGTTAAACGTCTCCGTGCTTTTTGTGATGAGTTTGAACAAAGGTGTGGTATTGAGTACCTTTTGGTGGACTCTGGTTCTAGTCTCATGGCTAGAAAAGAAAACAAAACGCGTTGTACTTCAGCAGGTATTCGGTACCTGTACCACGAATCGATGGGTCAGGTCTTTTCAATTGGTATGGCACGAGACTATGGTGTTCAACATGCAACGGGCAAGTTGATTACTTTTTTGGATATCGATCTTATTCCTACTTATAATTTTGCCGAACAACTATTAGAGTTTGCCGAACTATCAGGAATGAGCTCAGAACTAAAACGTTTTTTTGTGTTGCCTTGTTTGTATCTCAGTGAATATGGTACAGAACAATTTTTAAAAAAAGAGAAGAAAACACGTCATCGGGAATACCTGTATAAACACACGATGGGCGATAAATTACAGATTGATAATATGGCGTATTGCTCTTCTGTTATGGTGGTGCATCGCTTTCATTACCTCTCGATTGGCGGACACCGCGCTTTGTTTAAAGGACATGGTTATGAAGACTTTGAGTTAATTCACCGCCTGAGTATGGAAGAGGGCAGAACGCCGCGTAGCTTTCATTATTATACGGATACAAAAAGTTGGGACAGCAATACTTTTGATGGGTTTCGGGCGCATTTTTCATTATTAGGAATCCCTGCTTTAAAAGACGGTTTATGCACCGTACATTTGTGGCATCCTCGTCCTGCTAATACTACTTATACAAAAAATATAAAAAAAAACCACCTCAATGCCTTCGCATCTTTTAAGCAATTTGATAACGATGGATGCCATCCTCCTGCATTACTACCTGCTACACTGATTGAAAATAAAGTGCTCTATTTTGGTGTGCCTGAAACCAATGCAGGCGAGTGCCTTAGAAATTTGGTTCCACACTTAGGTCAGTTTGTTTATCATTCTGAGTATCACTTTAACGATGAGCACGGCCGCTTTTCTGTATCATTATTGGAAGCACAGATTCGATCTCAGAAAATAAAATGTATTTTATTTTCCAATCCTTATGCTAACCCCATACGATTAGCGGTGTATCATTGGGCAAGAGAAAATAACTTTCCTTTTTATTGTTTCGAAAGAGGGGCCTTAACGGATAGTTGGTTTGTTGATGATACGGGTTTTAGTGTTGATTCGACACGATACAATGAGTCGTACTGGCAGACTCCGTTATCTACAGAGCAATGCTCATCCGTAACTGAATATATACAAAATACGTTAGACTCTGAGCAGGCACTAGAGCATAAGGGAGAGCGAAAAACAAAAATAATGTTGGTCAATAGCCTGAAGACCTCAGGTAAAAAAGTACTGTTTGTCCCCTTTCAAGACCCTAATGATACGGTTATCAAGCACTTCTCAGGTTCGATACAATCTATCGATAAGTTTGCCATACAAATTGACCGCGCGGCAAAGAAACTTATTGCTTATGGTTGGCACGTTATTTGTAAAAAACACCCCTTAGAGACCGTCACGCCAGCACTTAAATATGCTCGTTGGGTCGATGACGATATTCACCTCCTTGACTTGCTTGATTTAGCCGATGCCGTTGCACTGATTAATTCGAGTGTTGGTGTTTACTCAATGATGATGGAAAAGCCCTGCTATATCTTTGGAGAAGCCTTTTATGCACATCCTAAGTTAAATAAACCCGTAAATAGTGCGAATGAATTAGTTGATGATTTGAGGGATGATAGCTTTAAGGTTTGCGCCGAGACAATGCGATGTTTCATTCATTACCTATGGGATAACTATTACTCGTATGGTATCCCCCTCAGTGATAGTCGGGTCGAAAAAGATGGCAGTAAAAATACGATAACAAAAGGGATCGCCTTCTACCGTATCAATATTCCTGAGCAGGCTCATTATCTCTATAAAAAGCCAAAGGGTGAGAAAATATCGCTCAATGCCCCCCTCTTAGCGCGTTATGCACATGATATTTTGCAAAGAGAAAAACCTATAAAAAAAATGCTCAGAAATAGGGATAAATGGAAGTTTAAAACTTGGTTTAAGCCTCAATCTAGAGCAGGAAAACACTTTAAAAAAATCATTTTGCATCCCAAGGCATATTGCCTTGATTCAAAGTATGCATGGTTAAATTATCTGGCGAATAAAATCTAAAAAAAATATTTTTTTAACCTCTTTCTCGCGAGGAGAAACCTCTTACCAGCTTACTCTCCTAATGGCTCTGATCGCAATCCGTGCTTCTCGTGAGCGAGGGTTTAAACGTAAGGCTTGCTTATAATAGCGTAATGCGGTGCGGTAACGTTTTTGACGTTGGGCATAGGCGGCTTGTAAAATCCAATAGCGTGATCTTGATTTAATGCGGGATCGGGAGCGATTGGCGAGTGATGTTAAACGCTTAAAACCAGCATCATTACGGCGATTAAAACTAAGCTGTAAGCCATTAATTAATAAGTCGGAACGTGCTGTCCTGATAAAGCCTTTGCGAAAGGTGGCTAACGCGAGGTGGGGTTTACCTAATTTTTTCTGTAAAAAAGCGATACGGGTGTAATAAAAGGCACGCGCACGGGTGGATTGATACTTTCGGTTCAATAAGCGTCGATAATAGAATAAAGCTTCTTTATTGTGTCGATAACGCCATGCAATATCCGCCATAATTAAAAAATAGCGGGTTTTAATATTTTTTGTCCATTGCGCGCGGTTATCCCGCCACAAGCGATAAGCTTGCCGTTTTTTACGCAACAACCACAGCAATTCGAACCGTTTTAACTGTGTTTTTTGTGTTGTGCCATACTGCTTTTCTAGTGTCTCCCATGTCGTTAATGACTGTTTGAAGCGTCGTTTACTGCTGTACCATTGTGCTAATGTTTCTAATAACGTTTGATCTGCGGGGTGTGTTGCAACATATTGGCTTAAAAATTTTTCCCCTTGTTCTTCCTGATCACTTTCAACTAAATGAAAGAACACATCATGCACCGCTTGAGTGGGTAAATTTTGTTGTTGAGCCAGTTGCTGTAGCGTTGTTAAACCTTTGTCGTTGATATCTGCTTGAGCCACTCTAACCAAGGGCGGTAAGTGTTTTTTATTATTATCAGCTTTGTAGATTTCCAACCACAGGGCTAAAGCCCGCTTATAATTTCCCTGAACTTCCTCAACATCTGCCCAGCGTTGATGAGCTTTAGGGTCTTTGGGATTAACCAAAATAAGTTGTTTAATATAGTGTGTGGCACGTTTGTACTTTTTATCAAAGGTTTCAATTTCAATTTGTCGATGTAAGGCATCAACAGCATCAGGGGTTTGAGCAAGGTGTTGTTGGTTAATTTTTCGGGCGAGGGTTGAGTTTTTACTGGCAAGTGCAATATCAACTGCTTTATTGAGTAAGCGAATATTCTTAGGGTCACTATTTATCAGGGGGACTAATAAATCTAATGCTTGTTTCGGCTTTTTAGCCGTTGTGTATAAATTAACTAAGCGTTGGTCTAATGCCCACTTCTCTTGATCATTAGTCGCTACTTTTTTGGCACGGAGTAAGTGTTTTATCGCAGGGTCATATTGTTTGGCTTGAGCTGCCCAATAAGATGCTTTCTCATGCCATATTTGTTGTTTTTCTGTTTTATCCTGCTGTGCCAGCAAACTAAAAATATCACTGGCTAATTCAGGTTGTCCTGCCCGTATATTGAGCTCTGCAATTTTTTCAATGGCTTCTAATGACTGAGGTAATTGATCTTTTTTAATTGCTTTTAATGATATACTTACTTTTTTAAATTGTTTATCTTTTAATGCGGCATCTAACCAAGCGTAGTGGTATTGATCCGATTGTTCCGTATTTTTTGACGCATCATAAGCCTGCTTAAAGGCTTGCGTTGCGGCGCTATAATCTTTTGTACTCGCCGCCCACTTGCCTGCTTCGGAAAACCATTGGGGGCGGTACTGCTCATCATTCTCTGCAAGCTGGTAATACGCTTTAATTGCGAGAGGAAGTAAACCAAAATCTGCACTGGTTTCTGCGACAATTTGCAATTTATTATTGGGTAATTGGGTATGGTCGCTAAGGGTTAGTAGTTGGGTGCGTACTTTATTCTTAAAATTTTCATTATCTCTAATAAGGTCTGACGAGGTGTAATAAGCATCTAATAGATTGTTGAGTTTAATAAAATCAAACTGTTGTAACTCTGGATCAGACAGTGCTAATACATCAACTTTAGTTTTTAATAAGGTCGATGAGGCTTGCCATAGCCCTTTTTGTTGTAAAGCATCGGATAAGACCAACACCTCCTTGTTTTCTGGATGGTCACTATCCATCATTTGATAATATTTTGTTTTCATCGGATTTGAAAACTGTTCTTTAAGTGCTTCAGTGTCTTGGAGCTTAAAGTATTGTGCTGTTTTCCAAGGAAAGAGGCTAAATAAAAGTACTAACAGTGCCAGCATAATTAAGATAAGAACAGGCACGCTAAATAGTTTTTTTTGTGGTGTGAGTGACATCTCTCTTTCCCCATAAGATGTTAAAGGAGGTATTCAAGCTAAGCATTGAACACCTCAAATATGATTATTTTAAGATGTTGATACGAATCCCTTCTTTAGCTTGTACTGTTAACCAATCCTTGTAATCTTTGGGTTGTTTTGATCCTGTAATCGGGCTAATAATACTGGCATAGCGCCCGACCATATGCCCTTGTGGCATCCCCGTTTGAATATCATGTACTTTGATTTCTTTATCTTCTGTTTTAAATTTACTCACTAATTTCTTAAAGCGTTCTTGTTTAAGGGGGTGATGGCTATCTGTTTTACTATCAGTGAGGAGTAAATGGGTTGTTATTTTGGGTTCGATACTGCCAATACCTGCTAAATCAAGCGAAGGAATAGAGACCCAAGGGATATAACCTCTCGCGGTAATTTTATCCGCAAGTTGCTTGGCTTCTGCTCTTTTTTCAAGTGGCATATAGTCGATAATAATCACATCCACTCCCGCCTCACCTTTAATGCTATCCAATTTGTTCGTTAGCCACTCTTGGTCGCTTTCAGACGTTTCCTTATACCTTTTTTTATTGTTATCCCAGCTATAAAACAGTGATTCTGCCACCACAGCTTCTAATTGGGAGCCGATACTGGACAAAACTTCAAAGCCACGGTTAGAAATAAAACGCATTTTAGGGTAACGTTCTAAAATTTTTGTGAGTAGCAGAGCCAGTGATTGAGCTTGCTTTTCTTGTTGTTTTTTATCTTTGGCAAAAATATAAAAACTGTCCATTGTGTCAAGAAATAAACCACGGTAACCCTCTTCCCATAACGGTGTAACAATCGTATCCAGCACAAAATTTTGCCAACCTGAAGAACTTAAGTCCATGACTTTACTTCCCCATACTTTGTTATCCCCTAATATCCACTCGCGTTTTATTTTTTTAAACCATTTTCGACTGGGGGAAACTTCACCAATACTAAGGTAGGCAAAAACCTTACCCCCCTTGGTGCGTAACGCGGTTAATTCTTTGGGCTTAACATTATCAGATTCAACAATAATACGGCTGTATTGAGAAAGTACTTCGGTGGGTAAGTTAGGCCCATAGAACACACAAGTACTTTTACTGTTTTTACTTTGAACTGAGGGGGGGGATAAAAAAGCAATAGTAAACAGCATAAAACTCAGAAAAGTTTTAGAAAAAAATTTAGTCACAAGTAAGCTACTCCAAATGTTGTTTGAATTATGAAAATAGGGGAGAAGCAGGGGAGTATTTACTTTCTATTTTATTCGAACCCACTAATACTGGATTAAAGCGTTGTATTTAAGGATAGAGTGGGTGTTTGAAAGGCTGGAGGGGGATTTCTAAGCTGGAGGTTAAGCGTATTTTTGCTTTTATCTGATTGATACTTATAATATTTATAAATGAAGTATTGTAAACACAACTTATGATCAATGCCTTTTCCCTCGTGTCATCTATTGAGAAAAGGCATTTTTAGTACAGTGTTTAGTGTTCCTTTCTGTC
Organism: Cocleimonas sp.; assembly: GCA_023146545.1. Lineage (GTDB taxonomy): Bacteria > Pseudomonadota > Gammaproteobacteria > Thiotrichales > Thiotrichaceae > JAGLBW01. Next base: position 3,583 of record JAGLBW010000015.1, on the reverse strand, counting down.
GTTTTAAGGGCAGCTTATATTAACGCTGGTTTCTTCGTGTGCTCTGTTTTTATCGAATTTGAGCGCTATTTTATTGCTGGCGATTGTTTTATAAAAGCGTGTGCCGCCTGTTACTTTAATGGATGAAGGGTTATCGCATTTTGTGATGATTTCAACAGTGCCTTCTCCTGTTAGTTGGAATTTTAAATCTTCATTATTGCCACTTAATGAGATAAGTTTGCTACGGTTTGGTAGTTTGTGGATACGCGTGATAGCTTTCGGGTTGCCTAAATTAAGGGTATAGCTTCCGCCTTCTTTTCCTAAGAAAACGGTGGTTTCATTGTAGGCATACCATTGATTCACCGAGCTAATTTTTAGTGAATTATTTAACCGTAGTGAGAATTGTCCCGCATTGCTGGATTTAACGGTTGCCGTAAGGGTGTTATTTTCGGTTGAAATATTAACAGCCGATTGGCTAAAGGATTTCATTCGTTCGCTCAAATCTTTTCCTGTAACAAACTCACTGCCGTAATCATTGGCTTTACTGATCACGCTTTCGAGTAGATCAACGGTGTATCCCTTCTTTTCGAGATCACTGACAGCATAGTCATGCCAAGGCCAGTGGAGAATAGGCTGGAAGGCGTGCTGAGTGAGGTCGTCAAACTCTTTAGCCCAAATCTGCTTCGCTTCTGCGGCACTGCGTTTTTGAAATTCGATTAAGGTAAAGTCAAACGACATATTAGGACTTAAATAGATCTTTTTAACATCCGCATTTAAAAAACCAAAAGCATTGGGAAAACCTGCACCTCTTGCCGCATAACCACCGCTTAAATAGTCCGAGTGGGGAAGAATTTTTAAGGAGGTGGCTAATGTTTCTGGGTTGCCTGGAATCGCCGCGCCAATATTCGTTAGTCCCATTTGTTTTTCGATAATTTCGCGTGCTTCTGGAAATTCAAAGTTAATTTCAGCATCGGTTAATTTATCGGTAAAGGCAGGGTGTGTATAAGAGTGGTTACCGATTTCATTGCCTAAGCTAATAAATTGCTGGTATAACGGTGCAGAAAAACGCCAGTCAGTGAATTCTTCATTGGCAGCATCATCACCGACATTAATATAATAGCTTCCAACAAAATCGTAGCGGGCTTTCCAGTCTTTAACTTGAGCTAAAAGAGGTTCTTCGACTGTTGCAACTTCATTATGGAACATACTCTGATCCATATCATTACGTGAGGCAAACAGTGCATTACTGCGCCCTAAGTGTAAGGTTGCAGGACTTTGTTTACCCCAAACACTCCATTGCAAAATAGACCATAATAAGTTGCTATCCCCAATGGTTTGTACACTAGAAAAGTGTGCGTGTCGTCCTTTATTGGTGATCGCAATAATGCTATTTTCAGTTTGATTATTGACCTGCTGTGTTGCTAATATTTCACTGGGATAAGCACCTGTTGGAGTGAAATAGTTGGTAAATCCTTTTTTATAGCTTAAAACGGTTTCATTATCGGTATATTGGTTGATTAACGCAGGATGATTAATGTTGGTCATATTAACTTCGAAATCAACAAGCGTTGCGCCGTTTTTACGCTGAATGCCGAATAAGTTGATCATATGACGGTAAGCATTACCCGTAATACTCGCCCCTGTTTCCGTATTCGTTAGAAAATCACCTGTGGTAATCAGTCCAACATTATAAGTATCAATCGCCGCTTTTAGATTGGCTGATATCTGCTCTATTTTATCGATGGGGACATGAGAGAATAGCGGGAAAACCAGTGTTTTGTAAGCGCGAATTTTATTGATGTCTAATAGGTCATCTTCGTTCAGAACATCATAAGGCAACCCTGCCATCATGGCTTGGGTTTGTACACTCATAAACAATTGTGAATAGTTACGAGGACTCCAGAATTTTGCCTCATTGGTTTTAGAGTAGACAATCGCTAGTTTGCGTTCTAAATTCTCAGGTGCGGGGGGAACGGTGTTAAAGACTGCATTGTTTTCGGTGCCTGAATTGTCAATACGTTTACCACCGCAAGCAGTGATCGAGAGTGTTAGTATAAAAGTAACCAGAATAAAAGGTTTATTCATTTTTATATCCCTTCTGTGACTAGAAAATACAACATGTGATTTTTTGAGTAAAAAATACACATTGATTGATCTTGCCAAACAAATTGAAGTGTTTATTAATTGATCTATTAAACGGTGACAATTTTCAGATTAGGGACAGGTATTCAGTGATGGAGCTTCTATCGATAAAGTGGATGCGAGCCAAATTTCACCCTGAATGGATATCATATTATCCCAGAGTGAAATTTTTAAAGGGTGATTAAAGGTATTCGCTTAGAAGTCAGAAACAGTAAACGACATGCCGACTTTGCTACTGTTCCAATTGGTTGCCTTTCGAGAGGATTCGACATGGCTGGCATGTGCTTTAAGTTGTGTTTTCTGGGTTAAGGCATAGTTAGCACCCAGCTTAACCGCACCACCTGTTACTGATTCAAAGTCTTTTTGTTTAGAACGATTAATACTGGCATTTGCGGTTAGGTTTAGTCTTTCCGTTACAGGAAGCTTGCTTTTTATGACTAAAGCATAAGATTGATAATCTTCAGGTGACCAATAGTTTGATTTGCTTTTGTCATAAGTTTGAGACTGAGCTTCTACACCTGTCCAAACTTTTGCAGGGTTATGAGAGGATGAAAGACGATATAAAACCGCCGCATCATGTTTTTTAGAACGGTTGTCATCGCTTAATTTACGTTGCTGACTACTGCCTTTGACTAACAATCTATCATGTGCTCTCCAGCGTGCTGAAACCTTGCTCGTTTTAGCTGAAACCAGTTTATTACTGTCGTCAGTAACAATGGCCTCTTTAAATAAGAAGTCCTTTTTATGCTCTGCTGCCAGCTTCACCGTGTGATGTGGTGTGAAGGTAATCTTGGCTTTGTGTTTGGTTAAGCGGGTGTGTTTTTTTGTGCGATCATTTTTAAAATCAACGCTACCAACACTGACTTCTGTTTTAATATAATCATTAAAGTCTTTGGTAATTGTGCCTAACACTTCATGACCATAATGGTCATCATTGCCTGTTTCTCCTCTTGCTTTGTAATGATGAACTTCAACTTTTCCTTTTATGACGTGTTTTTTTCCATACTCATAGGCGATACCCGTATCTTTGATGCGGGTGCCTGTATTATCACGGTAGGCTGATGCTCCTGCTGAAAAATCACTGATAATACTATCGACAGTATCGGCAAAGGTATTGCTACTCACAGGCGTAAGCACACCTATAACAAGACAACTGAGAAGAGTTTTATTGTGTTTCAATAAGCTTTTTGGGGTTGTCATTTTTCCGACTCCTGTGGCGTATTCTGAATAGATGACGTTGGATAAGATTCCTTATTTTCCATTTAAAAAGCTTATCAGGAGAGGTTTTTAAATAATCTAAACTCTATCTTCTTTATAAGTCGGCTGGTCTGTTAGTTGACCGTTAATCGGAGACTTGTGGTGATGAGCCTAGGCTTCAAGGCAGAAAGGAGGTAACGCGGGGTGGTTTTTTTGGCATTTTTTTATTAACGCGGTGTTATACAAACTTCCCCGTTTAGGTTGG
>JAGLBW010000149.1 GCA_023146545.1 Cocleimonas sp. | reverse complement strand
CCGTATTATGACTTTTTCGTATCATTCTAACCCACCTGCTTTAGCAGGTGGTCGTCGAACTTCTTATTCATTACGACCCACTGAATAAGATTGTCTTAATAAATTTAAAGGGTGTATTTATTATTGACAACATTATATTGTTCATCCTTTATCAATCTAAAATAGATGACCCTATTATACGGGTAATCCACCGCGTATATAGGCTAAACAGCCCTGATTTGTACTGGTTGCACCATGCCTTGAACCCGCTGCAGCAAAGTGGAAATCACCTGCGGATAACGTGGTGTTGCCCAGAGTTAAGTCACCTTCTAGCATCAGGATTTCTTCATCAAAGAGGTGTTCGTGCGCTGGCAATTTAAAGGCAGGCTCCAGTTGAACAAAGTAGGAAAGTAAACTGTTAGCGACGCTAATATCACCTTGTAAGACTTTGATCTTCGCACCAGGAAGGGCTTCTATCCAACCGTCATCGCCACCACGTACCGTGATAAACTGTTGTATTTTGGTTGCTTTTTTCTGGCGTATTTTTGCCATGAGCGTATTACGCATACGATCGGTTTTTTCAATGGAAAGTGTAGGGGCTTGATGTGCATCGGCTAACTGCTCTAGTACATCATCATCGAGTATTTGTTGTTTTTTAAGCTTCTCCATAAATGCCTCCCTTATTTAGTGGTTCATGACACAATGCGTTTCTTAAAATACCTTGAGCACGACGAATGTTAGATTTTACAGTGCCTAAAGGGCTACCCGTATAATCACTAATTTCTTGATGCGATAAGCCTTTATAAAAGGCTAGAGCTATGATTTGTCGTTGTTTATTGTTCAAAAGCTTCAGTGCCGTGTAAAGGTGATGAGAAGATTCAATCCCCACTAAATCTTCTAAAGGATTGGTTGTTATGAGGTCCTCAGAAGTATCCTGATGACTTCCAGTCACTTGATTTTTTTTGGCTGATATCTCACGGCGTAACTTATCTAAAGCACGACTGCGACAGATCATCAGTAGCCATGCCATTGGTGTTGCACGTTGAACATCAAAACGGGCGGCTTTATCCCAAACCTGTAAAAAAACATCACCAACCACTTCTTCTGCTAACTCAGGTTGACCAACAATCTTTACAGCAAGTCCATAAATACGATTGACTGTTGCATTGTAAAACAGTTCCATTGCCGCTTCTTCACCTAGACTAATCCGCTCTAGTAAAGACAATAATGGGTCATTTTCAGGCACGATAAAAACCTCCCTTCGATCCTTTAATAAAGCGAAAGAGTGTAGCATAACGCTTGATCTATTGGTCTTTGTCTTGTCTTGTCTTGTTTTGTTTTGTTGAAAATTTAATAGGGTCATCATTATTATTTTCTAGTGTTTTATTAGTTTACGCACGACGGGTTGAAAATAGACCCATAAAAAATGATCATCATTTTAAATTAATTTTATTGTTGTTTAGTCTCTTTAATTTTTTTATCAAAATAGTGTAAAAAAATGAATCTAGTTTTTTCTCAGCGTGCGTAAAGTCCTATAGATACTCACACACAATAGGAAATTTCCATGCGATCTTTCAGTAAAAAAATAATGTTTGCTGCCATCACTACCGCTATTTGTTCTGCAACGATGGCATCCAGTCATCGTGAAGCACCTTTTATTACAGGCAATCCAAAGGTAGATGCGACTGATTTTTATATGTTCCGTAGCTATGAATCAGGACGTAAGGATTACGTCACGTTAATCGCTAATTACAATCCTTTACAAGATGCTTATGGTGGACCTAATTATTTCAGTCTCGCACCTGATGCATTGTATGAGTTTCATATTGATAATACGGGTGATGCTGTTGAAGATATTTCGTTTCAATTCAAATTTAGCAATTCACTGGGGAATCAAGGGGCGGGGATTTCACTTGCAATTAATGGTAAAAATATAGCCGTACCTTTAAAAAATATCGGTGCTGTTACCTCAACCGATAGCAGTGCGTTAAACTTTAAAGAAGCCTATAGTCTTACGATGATGAAAGGTGATCGTCGAACGGGTAGTCCATCTTCTGTTGTTAAGGTAAGTGGAGGTTCAAAAAGCTTTGCAAAACCTTATGATAATGTCGGTAATAAAACCTTTGGTAAGCAATCCTATGCGGATTATGCAAAAACATTTATTCATAATGTGACGTTGTCTGGTTGTCCTCAAGGCGCGCAAAGTGGACGTGTTTTTGTGGGACAACGTAAAGAATCGTTTGCTGTTAATTTGGGTGCTATTTTTGACCTCGTTAATTTAAACCCTTTGGGTGCAGTTGATGGGGCTAAGAATGAATTAGCGGATAAAAATATCACCACACTTGCATTAGAAGTGCCGATTGCCTGTTTAACGGGTGGTAATGCAAATGGCATTATTGGAGGCTGGACATCGGCCAGTTTACCGCAAGTACGTGTGCTTGATCCTAGCCCAACCTTTGATCAACCTGCGATTAGTGGTGGTGCGTGGACACAAGTGTCCCGTCTGGGGATGCCACTTGTCAATGAAGTAGTGATTGGGTTGCCTGATAAAAATTTATTTAATGCCAGTGAGCCAAAAGATGATGCACAGTTTGCTAATTATGTAACAAACCCGACGCTACCTGCCTTGCTAGAGGTGTTGTTTTCTGTAAAAGCCCCAACAGTTGCTAATCGACCCGACCTTGTTGCTGCTTTTTTAACAGGTCTTGAAGGGGTAAATAAAAATGGTTCGGTGAGTGAAATGCAACGTCTGAATACGAAGATTGCACCCACCCCAAAAGCAAGTCAGAAAAACTTAGGGGTTGCTGTGGGTGATAATGCAGGTTTCCCTAATGGTCGTCGTCCTGGCGATGATACTGTTGACGTCTCATTACGCGTTTCAATGGGCGTATTATGCCATTTGAAGTTGGGGTTATGTGAACCGAAGGATGCAATGAGTGGTACATTAGCTTATACCGATGGTGCAGACCAAAATGCTGCGCAATTTGATGCCGTCTTCCCTTATCTTACGACGCCTGTTTCAGGGTCGAAATAACCCAATTAACTGGAGATTGGTAAGATGAAAATACAATATAAACACTATCACTTGAGTCTGATAGTATGCTCAATCGTATTAGCAGGCTGTGGTGGAAGCAGTAGTTATAATGAACAGGGTTCAATCGGTAAAAAATTTGCAACCCAAACGCCTTATAACGATGCACGCTATATCGATAGTGCCGAGGGGTTAACAAAGGATCTTAATACACTGTTTGGTAATCCCAATGCCACGCCTATCGAATTAAAAAAAGGAGAAAGCCTTAACGCGATTTTTGATCGTCTAGGATCATAAAACAGATGTTGTCTAGTCTTCAGAGAAGCAACAGGGAGTGGTGGTGTAGTGTCTCTGCTCTCTTGTTGAGCATAATACTCAATAGTGCCTATGCTCAACCTGAGCCCGTTATTGAACGGTCAACCATATCAGCAAAGACGAATACCCCATCTGAAGGGAATCAACCTGCAACGGATTCCCCGTTTAGCTTGAAAGGAAAAACAGTATCCCCGTTACTATTGCTACAAAAGAGTCTTAAAAACACACCGAATAATCCAACCCTTGCCGCACGTTTAGCAACCTTATATGTACAACGTGCGCGGATAACATCAGAGGAGAAATATTATCGCTTAGCCAATGAGGTGATTAAACCATGGGCTAAGCAAGCCGTTATACCGGGTCTAGCGCAACGGAAAGTACCCAGCGAATTACAGCTTATTCGTGCCACGCTGTCACAACATGATCACCATTATGCGGATGCCCGCGACGATTTATTATCCGTAATTAGGCAACAACCCCGCAATGTACAAGCATGGCTGACCCTATCAACCCTTCAATTAATTCAAGGCGATTATAAAAAAGTACAGGTAAGTTGCAGTGCATTATCCCGCATTGGCGCAAATTGGTTGTCTTCTTTATGCTATAGCCAGTTATACAGTGTGACAGGTTTCGCAGCAAGAGCCTATAAGATGCAACAATATTTACTGTCGCAATTGCATCAGCAACAACAAGCGTTACGGCTTTGGGTAACGGGTTTACTAGCAGAAGCCGCGATGCGACAAGGTCATCATCAACCTGCCGAAGACTATTTCAAAGCGGCACTTAGCATTAAATCGAATGATACCTATATTTTGCGTACGTACAGTGATTATTTACTACGCCAACAACGACCTAAGGAGGTGATTCAACTTTTAAAAACACCCCCCGAAAACGACCAACTCTTATTACGTTTTGCAATCGCGACGCGAGACCTTGGTCATCATTCTTTAGAAAAAAAGCTGGTTAACCGATTAGAACAACGTTTTGCCAAGACCTTCGCTAACAATAACCATAGACATGGCAGAGAGGAAGCGCTCTTTTTATTAGTTTTTAAAGCTCAGCATAAAGCAAGTCAACAACGGGCATTAGAACTGGCAGAAATCAATTGGAAAACTCAAAAAGAGCCTGATGATGCGCTCATTTTATTACGTGCAGTTGATATTAATCAAAGTACTAATAAACAACAGATAATTTCCAGTTGGGTCAAGCAACATAAACTAGAAGATCAACGCTTGGCGTTGAGGTTATCTTTAAGTGGCGAAGATTAATCATCCGTGTTAATTCTAACGACCTGTATTCTTGGCTGCGTGCTCAAAAAACAGGTGGAAAGGGTTTATAGTGGATTATCGTGTGGGTGCTAAAAAACATTAAGGTGTTGATCACAAAAAACAGTCGGTATTATCGTGTGATACTTGCTGTGCTGTGGTTACATTTGGTCTAAAAAAACATTTTTTTGTGGGAGAATATTATATGCTGTTTGATTGTTCTCCTTTGTGACTTGTTGTGTATGGCATGTTATTAACAATAATAAAAATATCAAATAAAATCAGTTATTTAGGTTTGCCCCGCTTTTGGCAGTGGTATGTGTTACTGCATGGATTGGCAGTGATGTCTTATGTGTTTATTAGTCATCCTTTCTTTGCCAAAATAAGCTATGGGCTCGTTTCAGTTTTGATCACTATCGGAATTCTGGCAGGGATTTGGATACATCATCGAAACGCGTTGTTTCCGTGGCTTTTATTGTTAACAGGTGAGTTTTTGATCACCTTATCAATCGTGCTGAGACTGTTGGAAGGTGATGCTGTTGAGGTAACCATCATTTTTTGGATCGAAGAAGTTGGGATTATTTTTATTGGTCTCTTTGCTTTTGTTGAGGTTTTTATTCTTGAGCAACGTTATCATTTAAAAGGGTTTACACTTGACTTGATTCTCTTATTGATCTCATTGGCAGCACTGCCTTTTATTCTTTATCCTCAATTATTGACCCACTTTTTTTATGATATTACCTTGGCACAACAGCTCTTAGTGACGCAAGTGTTTCTAGGTTTTGGCTTATTGTCAAAAGGCATTATTTATCAAATTTTTAGCAAACGTATCGGCTGGAATGAGGCTGTTTTGCTCTTAATGGTAAGTTTTGTCCTGTTACACTTTGTCTGTGAGAGCCTGATTAGTTTTCAGTGGGTTGCTGTTGAATATCTACCTTTTTTATCAAAAGCGACGGTGGTTTTTTATAAACTAGCAGGTACATTAGCGATTATTTTTGTTTTTATTGAGAAATCTGCCAATGAGCATTCATCTTATTACTCTTTCCAGTTAAGTTACAAGTTTATGCGAGTAGCGTCATTATTTGCCATTTTAATGATTCCATTAGGCGTAACGATTCGTTGGATCTTAAATATTTCCCCTCTTGATCCATTATTTATCGGTTTAACCAGCTTTTTGTTAAACAGTTTGGTGATTTGGCGGCTGGTTATTTTAATTCAAAATAATGATAAGCAGAAACATGCCCTTACCCTTATTACGCAAACTGACCCGTTAACAGGGTTAAATAACTACTCGGGCTATCTGGAAAAACTATCACTTAAGAAAATTAAGAATACTGTTGTTTTTAGCATTAATATCGATGATTTTAAATCGATTAATGATACTTACGGCATACGTTTTGGCGATGAGGTTTTGCAAAGTTTAGCACGACGTTTAGAACAAATCCCAGAGGTTGTTTTAGTGGCAAGAACAGGGGTTGATCTGTTTTTATTGGTCTACAAAATGCCTAAAGCACAGATACACAGTGAAGCTAATTATTTAGCCACAATGTTAGGTCAATGGGATACGGTTTTAGGGCGACGTATTGCGGTGCCATTGAGTTATGGTGCAAGTTATCGAGAAGATATTATTAAGCCCGAAAAGCATGCACGACAAGCAGAACAAGCAGGACAGATCGCCCGAAGTCGTGGCGTTGATTTTTATTTATACCGTGATGATCCGAAAAGTGTACAGTTCTCACGGCATGAACTCCGCGAAATTTTGCAAAAGGCAATTGATAGAAACTACCTTCCTGTTCATTTTCAGCCGATTTACAATGTTGATAACGGTTCATTAAAAGCAATGGAGATGTTGATACGGGTTGATTCGGATGACTATGGGTTATTACAACCAGGGCAATTTCTGGATCAGGCAAAAGCCTATGGTTTATTAACAGCCTTAACGCATGTGTGTATTTATATGATCAGCCAGCATTATGCCGAACTCCCTCGTGTCATGATCAATGTTAATTTACCGCCTTATATGTTGGATAATCCCCAAGTTTTGGATGCGTTTATTTATTGTTTTGAAGCGGAAAATTTGCCACCAGAACAATTTTGTATTGAAATAACTGAAGACGGTGATATTCCTTATGAGCATCTGATCCCGATGGTAAAACGATTAAAGGACAAAGGGTTTAGTATTGCGATGGATGATTTTGGCTCAGGCTATTCATCCTTATCACGTTTATCAGTATTGCCCATTGATACCGTAAAGATAGATCGTAGTTTGTTAGTAAGTGCGAGCTCTGGAAATCCTGCGGCTTTAGATTGTGCGGTGATGTTAATTAAACGCTTAGGGGTTTCTGCGGTTGTTGAAGGTGTTGAAACTTTAGAACAGTTGTTATTGATCAAATCAATGGGGGTTGATTCCGTTCAAGGTTTCTTCTTTTCAAAACCTATTCCATTAAGTGAAGTTTCTGCTATCTCCTTACGGGTTAATGCTAATATGGTTTAGATTTTATTGACTTTTTTCTAAGGAAAAAGAAATATCCTATGATGAATAGAAGGGGTAAGCTGGCTGGAATACCAATCCAAAACTGTTCAATGGGGGCGGGTTTATTGATATACCAAAAACCGATGCGATTCCAAAAGGTTTTTGCGGTGAGTTTATTGGTAGGCGGTCTAAAAAAAGCAGCACCCAAATCAAAGGCATCATATTGTTGAGCAGGGTTATAAGGTTCGATGATAATGGCTTTGCCGATTAATAAATCCCCACGACCTGTCCACCAAAAACGATAATAGTGTTTAGCAACGTTGCTGTTATTGATGATACGTTCGGAATCAATACCAAAGGTGTTGTAATAGCTATAGCTGGTGAGTCCAAAGAGTAGAACGATGGGGAAGGTGATGATGAGGGTTAAATGAACTATTTTTTTCATAGTAAGGCGTGAGAACGACTGCTTTAACGGTTGTTAATCAATGCCCAAGCGGTAACAATACCTGCAATACCCCCCATCAGGTGTCCCTCCCAAGAAACACCTGATTGTGACGGTAGGATGCCGCCGAGTAGCGTTGATCCGTACATAAAGACAACAATAATACTGATTATCAATGGAATAATGCGCTTTTCTAACAAGCCTGCCACTACTAAAAAAGTAGCTAAACCAAAGATTAATAGGCTCGCGCCAATATGGATAGAATGCTGACGACCAAAAACCCAGAGCAACAAACCGCCAATTAAGGTAATTAACCCCACAATTTTTTTAGTATCGGCCTGAGAACCTGCAAGTAAGGCGAGCAATACCGCCAAGGGAATGGTGTTGCTTAATAAATGTTGAAAATTAGCATGTAAAAAGGTCATGGTGAGAATACCAATGAGCCCACCTTGATCGCGTGGTATTAGTCCTAACCTTTCCAGTGGGAAAACCTGCTCCAGAAGGAAGATAATCCAAATAACAGTAATAAAAATAAGGATATTAAAGAGTTCTTCATGAATTTTATGGATATGATTCATAGCTTATATTTAATTTTATTTTAAGGCGTGAATTGTATCACTTTAGTAGTCGATCCCAGTGCTATGGTTTCAGATTAATGGCACTTAATCTGGGTTATATTGCTAAGGGTAATGGCTTTGAATCAGCGTGAATCATTAGGGTTTTATCATCTGCAAAATATTCATTCTATGGAAATTATTTTTTATCTCCTTTAGTTCAGCTTCTGTTAGGTTTTAATTTGTCAAAATAAAATGGCTCATTCCATAGTAATGTAAAGTGGTTACTTTGGCGTATTTGCTGAGTTTTTTTCTTGTTACTGAGGCTTTGTAGCGAGGCTGGAACTCTAAAGGGCTTTTCAAATGATTAAAAAATAATGTTTTTTGTTCTTATAAGTGTTTTAGTATGTCTATATAAATATTAAATATGCTGTTATAGGTATTTTAAATCCTCTTGGTTTTCGCTAAGATATGTCTAAGTTTTGATCTCTTAAAATGAGGTGGTCAAGTTAAAGAGACTAGTCATGCTGTGAAAGCTAACAGGAAGTTAGTAAACGTTTTTCATTTTTACTTCTAAAAGCGTTAATTTTAGACGTTATTTTTAATGAAAAAAGTGCCGCAAGGGGCTGGCGGTAATATAAATTAAAGTGGAGACTTAGGGATGTTAATTTTGACACGTAGGGTAGGTGAGACATTGATGATAGGGGACGATATCAGTGTTACGGTGCTCGGAGTAAAAGGGAATCAAGTACGAATTGGGATTGATGCACCACGGAGTGTTTCGGTTCATCGTGAAGAAATCTATGAGCGTATTAAAAATGAAGAATTACGCTTGGTAAAAATGGAGTCTGAAAAATTTGCAAGCTAATTTAAATTATTTATAATATTTAATGGGTTGGATTTTGTTAACCACGAGCATGATAGTCTGCTCAGAGGGTTTCTTTTCTCTCATTGAATATTTAAAAAAAA